>NZ_JBHUXV010000004.1:0-180936 GCF_042669125.1 Streptomyces sp. NPDC057253
GCGCTCACCCACCTGCGTGCCCTGCGGTCCGTGCAGACGGCCTCCGGCCTCTTCGCGGGCGGCGACAACGTGCAGTCGCCGCCGGACTCCGCGTTCACCGTCAACGACGTGTGCGACGCGCACGTCCTCGCCGCGGACGCGGGGCCCGAACTGGCCGACGTCACCGCGGCCCTCGCCGAGATCGCCGGCGCCGCCACCGAGAGCCTCCTGACCGGCGGGGTGCACACCCCCAACCACCGCTGGGAGCTGTCCGCGGCGCTGGCCCGGCTGCACCGGTCGTTCCCCGACGACCGGCTGCTCGCCCGCGCCGAGGAGTGGCTCGCCGAGGGCGTCGACATCGACGCCGACGGCCTGTACTCGGAACGCAGCGCCGTCTACGCGTCCATCGTGACCAACCCGGCGCTGCTGTTGCTGGCCGAGGTGCTCGGGCGCCCCGACCTGGTGGACGCCGTCGAACGCAACCTCACCGCGACCCTGGACCTGATCAGGCCGGACGGCACGGTGGAGACCGTCCACTCGCGCCGCCAGGACCAGAAGCAGTCCTTCGCACTGTGGCCCTACCTGCCGCACTACCGGCTGCTCGCGGTCCGCACCGGCCGCGGCGACTTCGCCCGCGCGGCCCGCCTGGCGGCCGCCGACGGCCTCCACGACCCCGACCTGCTCGCCCAGACGCTCCTCACCCCGGATCTCGCCCGCGTCCTGCCGGCCCCGGACGCGGAGCAGCTCCCGCGCGACACGTACCTCCCCACCGCACGCCTCGCCGCCCATGCCTCGGCCACCGCGCACACCGTGGTCTACGGCGGCTCCGACGTGCCCGAGCACCGGCGCATCCGCTCGGGCCTGGCCTGCAACCCCACCTTCCTGCGCCTGTTCGCCGGTGCCGCGGTCCTCGACGCGGTCCGGCTCTCCCGCGGCTTCTTCGACCTGGGCCCCTTCCGCGCCGCCGACATGGAACGGCTCGCGGACCACCGGTACCGGCTCACCCAGACCCTCACCGGCGCCTACTACCAGCCCCTCCCGAAGGACCTCAGGCGCGACGACGGCGCCTACGGCCTGGTGGACGAGGGCCGCTTCTCCGCCGCGATGGCCTTCCCCGACCGCCCGCGGGACGAGGTCTCGCACACGACCCGGGTCGAGGTCGACCTGCGGGAGGACGGGGCGGACCTGCGGATCGACATCAGCGGTCCGACGGTGCCCTGGGCCCTCGAACTGACCTTCCGGCCGGGCGGCGAGCCGCAGGGCGCCGTACCGCTCGGTGGCGGACGCTGGTGCCTGACGACCGGGCCGATGACCTACCGCGTCGGCGACGACGAGATCCGTGTCGAGGCCGCCGTGGAGAGGGGCGAACCGCTCGCCGGAGCGGACCGGAGCGACGTACTGCGCTACGACCCGGGGCAGGACCACACCGTGGTCGGCGGCACCGACGCGACGACCGGAAACCGTGTCTACCTCGGTGGGCACGGACCGCAGACACTGACCCTCGCACTGCGCGCCACCTCTCAGGCATGAAGGGCTGATCCCCGTGCACCTCCCCCGCCAGCTCGGTCCGCTCCACGACCTGCCGGACACCCCGGAGGCCTACGACGCCGTTCTCGCCGACGTCACCGAGCAGGCCCTCGCCCGGCTGACCCCCGAGGGCAACCTCGAACACCCCGACTGCGACGACGACATCGGCGACACCTCCCTCGGCATCACCTCACTGCTGGCCTTCGCCTGGCAGCGCGGCAAGGACGACCGGCTGCCGGAGGCGGTCCGCCGCAGCCTCGCCTTCCATCTGCGCGAGCGGGTCTACACCGACGACAACCCCGGCTACCCGAACCTCAGGAAGCGCAACTCCGGTCTGCCGTACGCCCGTTACACCCTCGCGGCCGGCGCGCACCCCATCGGGGACTGGCCGAGCACGGTGTGGGCGCTGCTCCAGGCGGTCAACCTCCTCGACGCCGCCGACGGACTGGTCGAGGACGGACAGCGCGCCGAACTCCTCGACGTGGCCCGCGGATACTGGCGCTGGCTGACCGAGGCGACCTTCTTCAACCCGCAGGAGGCCGGCAACCAGGCCATCGGCTGCGTGGTCGGCGGCCTGATGCTGGCGGCCCATCTGCCGGGCGGGGAGAGGGAGTCGGTCCGGGCACGGGCGCTCCAGCTGTACACCGACGAGATCCGCGCCCACCGGGTCACCGACCGCGGCGCGGCCCTGCCGCCCGAGCACGGCGGCGCCTACGACAACAACTACGGCCCGATCTCCCTGTCCTTCCTCGCCCAGGCCCACCGGATCAGCGGCGAGGAGATCTTCGCCGAGGACGGCGAGGCGCTCGCCCGCTACATCGACGCCCGCCTGACGAACGGCGGCTTCGACAATGGCGGCCCCCGCTACAGCGAGCAGCACTCCGCCTTCGAGTCGGTCCTCGGCCTGCGCTACTTCGGCGCCCGCATCGGCGCGGACCTCGGCCGCTACCGGGGCGACAGCCGCTGGGCCCGGCACGCGGTCAAGGAGGACGGCGGGGTGGACGGCCACTTCGCCTGGATGCTGGTCTGGCAGAGCCAGGACACCACGCGCTGGCACCGGGAGCCGTCCACGGCCACCGCCCGCCACCAGCTGCGCGCGGGCACGGTCTCGGTGGCCTTCGACTCGCAGCTGACTCCGGCGATCGTGGAGGCGGCCGGCACCTACTACCTGCCGGCGGCCGTGAACCGCCAGCACGGCTTCGGCCCGGTCGTCGACGGCTTCCTGCTGTGCCGCCCCATGGGCGAGGTCCGGGTCCGCGACCTGTGCTCCGACGGCCTGACGGCCAAGCTCGTCACCAAGCCGGTCGTCGGCCGCGACCACGTCCTGCGCCACGTCCAGTCCCTCTACGTCACCGACGGCACGCGCCTGTGGACCACGGTGACCGTGGAGCGCCTCCCGGGCACGCCCTACCTGCTGGCCGGGCTGCCGTACGCCGAGGACGACGGCGACCGGGTGCGCCGCACGGCCGAGGGCGAGGTGACCTCCGTGGGCGCCCTGCGGCTGACCCACCCCTCGGCCGAGGGGATCGACCACTTCGACGCCCGCGCGGAGACCACCCAGGAGCTGGCCGCGTTCGCGCTGGCCGCGGATCCGCGCGGCTACGGCAACCCCGACGAGGGGTGGCGGCACCTGGTCAGCTCCACGGCGCTGGAGGCCGACGCCGTGTCTGACGCGCCGGACGATCTGCATGCGTTCGCCGTCCGGTACGGCCCTGGGGGCCCGCTCACGGTTACCTTCGCGCGTGACGGTGCGGGACTGACGGTTCGCACGGAGGCGTTCACGGCGTGGCTGGGTGACGTGGCGGGTGACTCGCGCGGGGAGCCGGAGCTGACCTTGGGTGCTTGCTGAGGGTTTTCGACTGCGGGTCCGTGGGGGTTAGTCGCGCAGTTCCCCGCGCCCCTGGGTGGGTTTCGTCGCCGGTACTACAAGGTTCGCCCGGTCCTGTGTTGCCGCTACGAGTCTGGCGTTCGGCTGGTCGGAGCGCATCACCCACGCCACCGCCTCCTCGTGGGTCTTGCCGAACTGCTCGTGCCGGGCGATGAGGCGACGCAGGCGCTCTTCCTCGTCCAGCTCGCAGAACCACACCTCGTCCAGCTGTGAGCGGACCCGCGGCCACAGCAACAGGTAGTTGCCCTCCGTGACGATCAGGCGGGCGGTCGGGAGCACCGGGATCGCCCCGGCCAGCGGCTGCTCCAGGACCCGCTCGAAGCCCGGGGCGTACACCACGGAGTCGTCCGGCTCCTCGCGCAGCCTCCGCAGCAGCGCCGCGTACCCGGCCGCGTCGAAGGTCTCGGGTGCCCCCTTGCGGTCGCGCAGACCGAGCCGGTCCAGCTCCACGTCGGCGAGGTGGAAGCCGTCCATGGGGACGTGCGCCACCCAGGGCTCGCCCGGGCCGTTCAGCGCCCGCACCAGCTGTTCGGCGAGGGTCGTCTTTCCGGAGCCGGGGGAGCCGGCGATCCCGAGGAGGGCCCGCCGGTCGGGCCGGGCGAGGGAGCGCGCTCGGGTCACGAGGTCGTCGAAGGTCAGCGGCACCCGCCGAGTCTTTCATTCGAGGATCACAGCCCGGCCAGGCACCCTGGAGTGCGGAAGGGGGAGAAAGGAGCCCCAGCCGTGCCCCAGTACTCCGACGGGACCCACGCCCCGGACGCCTTGGACGACGAGGCGCAGATCCGCGCCCTCATCACGGCGTGGGCCGCAGCCGTGCACCGCGGCGACCTCGCGGGCGTGATCGCCGACCACGCCCAGGACATCGTGATGTTCGACGTGCCCCCGCCCCACCACGGCATCCGGGGCCTGGCAGCCTACCGCGCGCACTGGCCGCCCTTCTTCGCCTGGCAGGCCCAGGGCGCCTGCTTCGACATCGAGACCCTCCACATCACCGCCGGCCGCGACATCGCCTACGCCCACGCCCTGCTGCGCTGCGCCACCCCCGAGGAACTCGCCGCCCACCCCGACGTCCGGCTCCGGCTCACCTTCGGTCTGCGCAAGGAGCGCGGCCGCTGGCTGGTGGCCCACGAGCACCACTCGTTCCCGCACGACTGAATCCACCTGTTGGTGAAGCGAAAGGCAGGGAACCGTGTCCTGTATGACGGATCTCGGTCTGCCCGAAGACATCAAGGCCTGCCTGTTCGACCTCGACGGGGTCGTGACCAAGACGGCCGTCGTGCACGCGGCGGCCTGGAAGGAGATGTTCGACGCCTTCCTGCGCGAGCGCGGGGGCGAGCACTTCCGGCCCTTCGACGACCACGACTACGACCAGTACGTCGACGGTCTGCCGCGAGCCGACGGCGTGCGCGCCTTCCTGGCCTCCCGCGGCATCGAGCTGCCCGAGGGCAGCCCGGACGACCCACCGGGCGCCGAGACGGTCCACGGTCTCGGCAACCGCAAGAACGCCCTCGTCCTGGAGAAGATCCGCACCGAAGGCGTCGAGGCCTACGACGACACCCTGGCCTACATTCGCGCCGCCCGCGCCCAGGGACTGCGCACCGCGATCGTCTCCTCCAGCGCGAACTGCCGCGACGTGCTGCGCGCGATCGACGCCGAGGACCTCTTCGACGTACGCATCGACGGCGTGGTCGCGAAGGAGCGGAAGCTGCCGGGCAAGCCGCGCCCCGACACCTTCCTGGCCGCCGCCGAGGACCTGGGCCTGGACGCACCCCGCTCCGCCGTCTTCGAGGACGCCCTCGCCGGCATGGACGCGGGCCGCGCGGGCGGCTTCGGCCACGTCGTCGGCGTCGACCGCGTCGGACAGGCCGACGCCCTCTACGAGCACGGCGCCGACATCGTGGTGCGGAGCCTCGCCGAACTGGGAGGACACGCGTGATCACCGACCGCTCCTACACCGTCGAGCCCTGGGCCGTCCGCGAGACCTCCCTGCACCTCGACGTCCTGGCCCAGAGCGAGTCCGTGTTCGCCCTGTCCAACGGCCATGTCGGCTGGCGCGGCAACCTCGACGAGGGCGAACCGCACGGCCTGCCGGGCTCCTACCTCAACGGCGTCCACGAACTGCACCCGCTGCCCTACGCCGAGGCCGGCTACGGCTATCCGGAGTCCGGCCAGACCGTCATCGACGTCACCAACGGCAAGATCCTGCGGCTCCTCGTCGACGACGAGCCCTTCGACCTGCGCTACGGCCGCCTCGTCGCCCACGAGCGCTGCCTGGACCTGCGCCGGGGCGTCCTGGAGCGGACCTGCGAGTGGATCTCGCCGGCCGGCTCCCGGATCCGGGTGCGCTCCACCCGGCTGGTCTCCCTCACCCAGCGGGCGATCGCCGCCGTGGCCTACGAGGTGGAGCCCGTCGACAGCCGCACCCGCGTGGTCATCCAGTCCGAGCTGGTCACCAACGAGAGCCTGCCCGCGCCGAACGGCGACCCGCGGGCCGCCAAGGCACTGAAGTCCCCGCTGGAGCACGAGGAGGGCTACGCCGACGGCACCCGGCTGCGGCTGGTGCACCGCACCCGGCAGAGCGGACTGCGGGTCGCCGTGGCCGCCGACCACGTGATCGACGGGCCCGGGCGGACCACCACCAGCAGCGAGCAGATGGTGGACCTGGCCCGGCTGACCATCACCTCGGTGCTGGAGCCGGGGCAGCGGCTGCGGGTGGAGAAGCTCGTCGCGCACGGCTGGTCGGGGGTGCGCTCCCGGCCCGCGATGAGCGACCAGGTCGACGCGGCCCTGGCGGCCGCGGCGCACAGCGGCTGGGACGGACTGCTGGACGAACAGCGCGGTTACCTCGACGACTTCTGGGGCCGCGCCGACGTCGAGGTCGACGGCGACGAGGAGATCCAGCAGGCGGTCCGCTTCGCGCTCTTCCACGTCCTTCAGGCGGGCGCCCGCGCCGAGGAGCGTGCCATCCCCGCCAAGGGCCTGACCGGATCCGGATACGACGGCCACGCCTTCTGGGACACCGAGACCTTCGTGCTGCCCCTGCTCACCTACACCGAGCCCGGCGCCGTCGCCGAGGCCCTGCGCTGGCGGCAGCGCACCCTGCCCGCCGCCCGCGAACGCGCCGCCCAACTCGGCCTGCGCGGCGCCGCGTTCCCCTGGCGGACCATCGACGGCTCGGAGGGGTCGGCGTACTGGCCCGCCGGCACCGCCGCCTTCCACGTCAACGCGGCCGTCGCGGACGCCGTGGTGCGCTACACCGAGGCCACCGGCGACCTGGAATTCGACCGCGAGACCGGCCTCGAACTCCTGGTGGAGACGGCCCGGTTGTGGCGCTCGCTCGGCCACCACGACCACCGGGGCGTCTTCCACATCGACGGCGTCACCGGGCCCGACGAGTACAGCGCGATCGCCGACGACAACACGTACACCAACCTGATGGCCCGGGCGAACCTCCTCGCGGCCGCCGAGGCCGTGGCCCGTCACCCGCAGCGGGCCGCCGAGCTCGGCGTCGACGACGAGGAGAGCGCCGCCTGGCGGGACGCCGCCGAGGCCGTGCACATCCCCTACAACGACGAGCTCGGCGTGCACGAGCAGCACGCGGGCTTCACCCGCCACCAGCCGTGGGACTTCGCCGGCACGGGCGCCGACCAGTACCCCCTGATGCTGCACTTCCCCTACTTCGACCTCTACCGCAAACAGGTCGTCAAACAGGCCGACCTGGTGCTGGCGATGTACCTGTGCAGCAACTGGTTCGAGGAGCTGCACGACGAGGAGCAGATCGCCCGCAACTTCGCCTACTACGAACCGCTGACCGTGCGGGACTCCTCCCTGTCGGCCTGTGTCCAGGCGGTCGTCGCCGCCCGCGCCGGACACCTGTCCCTGGCCTACGCCTACACCGCGGAGGCCGCGCTGATGGACCTGGCGGACCTGGAGAACAACACCCGCGACGGGCTCCACATCGCCTCCCTCGCCGGCACCTGGACGGCCCTGGTCGCCGGGTTCGGCGGACTGCGCAGGGACGGCGACTCGCTCCGGTTCGCGCCCCGTCTGCCCGAGCGGTTCAGCCGGCTCGCCTTCAACCTCCGACTCCTGGACCGCTGTCTGCGGGTCGAGATCGGCCCGGACAAGGCGACGTACACCCTGGTGGCGGGCGCCCCGCTGACGATCCGCCACCACGGCACGCCGGTGACGCTGGGCGGCGACGGCCCGGTCGTCCGCCCGGTCCCGCCGTCACCGGACCGCCCGGCCCCGAGTCAGCCCCCGCACCGCGCCCCGCACGCGCGCTGAGTCCGGACGGGCGATCCGGCCAGTCGCCGCTTGGCCGAACACCACCCTGCACCCCCTCCTGCCGCGGGTTAATTTGTCCTTGCCTTTGTAATGGACCAGTCCCCGCGGCAAACGGGGTGAGGGGTGGACGAGGACGATGGCCCACGGCGACAGCGCCCTGCTGACCGGTGCGCGACGACGGACCCCGCCGGTCGACCCCGGCGGAGCCCCGTGGGCCGGGGGCAGGCGACTCGTCGCGGTTGTGGCCGCCGCGTTCACGCTGGCCCAACTCCTGCTCGTCAGGCCCGGGATGGGCCTCGGCTGGGACGAGACCGTCTACGTCAGCCAGGTCGGGACCCAGGCCCCGGCCGCCTTCTTCAGCGCCCCGCGCGCCCGCGGTGTCTCGCTCCTGGTCGCCCCGGTCGCGAGCTGGTCCACCTCGACCGAACTCCTGCGCGTCTACCTCGCCGTGCTGTCCGGACTCGCGCTCCACCTGGCCCTGCGCACCTGGCGAGGCCTGTTCCCGGACCGGGTCCTCGCCGTCGGCGGCGCCTTGTTCGCCTCCCTGTGGATCACTCTGTTCTACGGCCCGCAGGCCATGCCCAACTACTGGGTCGCCGTCGGCGCGCTGGGCGCGGTGGGCTGCTTCCTGCGGGCCCGCGACAACCCGAGGATCCTGTGGGGCGTCGTGGCCGGTGTCGCCCTCATGGCGTGGATGCGGCCCACCGACGCCGTGTGGGTGACCCTCCCTCTCTTCGTCACCGCTGCCGTCACCCGCCGTCCGCGGGCCGTCGTCGCCCTCGTGGCCGGGCTGGTCCTGGGCGGTACGCAGTGGGTGGTCGAGGCGTACACCAGCTACGGAGGTCTGGCCGAGCGGTTGCACGAGGGCTCCCGCATCCAGGGCGGTCTCGGCCCGCAGTTCGCCGTCGTCGACCAGCTGCGCAGCCTGGGCGGCCGGGCCCTGTGCCGCCCCTGCACCGGACCGCTGCCGGACCCGGCCGTCATGGCCTGGTGGGCCGTGCTCCCGCTGCTGGCCGCCGTCGGCCTGGTGGTCGCGGTCCGGGCCGGGCGCACCGCACGCACCCTGGTACCGCTGGCCTGCGCCACGACGGCCGCCGTGCCCTACCTCTTCCTGATCGGCTACGCGGCACCCCGCTTCCTGCTGCCCGCCTACCTCCTGATGGCGATCCCGGTCGCCGACGCGCTGTTCCACCTGGCGACCACCCCGGCGGGCCGGTGGCGTCCGGTCGCGGCGGTGCTGCTCGCGATCGGGCTGACGGGCCATCTGGCGGTGCAGTACGTCGTCCTGGAGCGCACGGTGAACCGCACCACCCAGTCCCACCAGGACTGGGCCGACACCGCGAGCGAGCTGCACCGGCTCGGAGTGCGGCCGCCCTGTGTGCTCACCGGCTACCTGTCGGTCCCCGTCGCGTACTACGCCGGGTGCCACTCGGCCGCGGCCTTCGGCCCCAACACCAACAGCACCGAGACCAGGATCCTCGACGCCTCCCGCCGTATGCCCGTGGCCGTCCTCACCCGGCCCGGCGGCTCCCCGCCCGCCTACGCCCGCGACTGGTCCACCCGGCCCGCCGCCGGAATGGACCTCCACGTCGCGCCGAAACAGAGCGAACGCGACCCGACATGACGTCCCAACAGGTCGCCGTCGCCCTCGGCCGCAGACGCGTGTACGGCCAACTCGCCCTCACGCTCGCCGTTCTGACGGCCGCGGGGTGTCTGGCCCGCCGTCACTGGCCCGTGCTGGAGACCGGTGCCCTGCGGCTGGCCATGGCGGATCAGGGCTGGCTGCTCGTCGCCGCCGCGGCCGCCGCCGTGACCTGGATGTGCTCGGCACTGGCCCAACAGGGCGCGGTGCTACGGCCCCTGCCGGCCAGGCGCCTGGTGGCCGCGCAGTTCGCCGCCTGCGCCGCCGGCCAGCTGGCGCCCGCCGGTCTCGGCACCGGCGCGGTCAACCTGCGCTTCCTCATGCGGTGCGGGATGTCGGCCGGGCGCGCGGCGAGCGCGCTCGCGGTGAAGGCCACGGCGGGCGGGCTGACGCGGGCCGCCCTCATCGCCGTACTCGCGACGGCCTGTCCCGATGTCCTCGGGCTGCCGCGCCTTCGCGCCGGGTGGCTGGTCGCGGCCGGGGCCGCCGCCCTTGTGGCCGGGCTCCTCGTGGCCGCACGGTGGCCGCGGTGCCGCCGAGCCATGGCGCTCGTCCTGGCCGACATCAAAGCGGTCCACGCACGACCGCGCCGGGCGGCGGCCCTGTGGGGCGGCTCGCTGGGCTTCGCCCTGCTGCACGCGGTCGTGCTGGTCGCCGTCACCCGGGCCGTCGCGCTGCCGCTGGCCCCGCCCCTGGTGGCCCTGCTCTACCTCACGGCGAGCAGCGCGGCCGCCCTGCTGCCCACCCCCGGCGGGCTCGGCTCCCTCGACGCGGCCCTCGCCCTCGCCCTCACCGCCGGGGGAGCGCCGGGCGTGGCGGCCGCCTCCGCGGTGCTCGGCTACCGGCTGCTGACCGTGTGGCTGCCGCTGCTCCCGGGCCTGCTGGTGCTGGCTCTGCTCGTCCGGCGCAAGGCGCTGTGAGGCCGAACGGCGTTTCCGGTCCCCGTGCTCCTGGTAGGACTTCGGATGTCGGCCGGAGGCGAGGGGGAGTGCCATGACGGGGAACGAGCACGGCGGACGGCTGGGCGAGGAGTTCTTCACCCCGGGGTCCTCGTCCTTCACCGAGTTCCTGGCGGCCCACCGCCCCGAACTGCTCAGCACCCGCCGGGTCCTGCCCGACGGGGTGCGGGCCGCACCGGACCAGGTGCCGCACGGCACCACCGTGCTGGCCCTGACCTTCCGCGACGGGGTCCTCATCGCCGGTGACCGCAGGGCCACCATGGGCAACCTCATCGCCCAGCGCGACCTGGAGAAGGTGCACCCGGCCGACGACCACACGGCGGTCGCCTTCGCCGGCACCGTCGGACTGGCCCTCGACATGGTCAAGCTGTACCAGGTCGAGCTCACCCACTTCGAGAAGATCGAGGGCGTCGCCATGACCCTCGACGGCAAGGCGAGGCGCCTGGCCGGCATGATCCGGCAGAACCTCGGCCAGGCCATGCAGGGACTCGCCGTCGTCCCCCTCCTCACCGGCTACGACCCCTCCGCGCCCGAGGGCGAACGCGGCCGCATCTTCAGCTTCGACGTCGCCGGCGGACTCTACGAGAAGGCCGACTTCCATGCCGAGGGCTCCGGCTCGCCCTACGCCAGAGGCGCGTTGAAGAAGCTGTTCCGCAAGGGGCTCGACCGCCGCGAGGCCGCGCTCACCGCGCTCCAGGCGCTCTACGACGCGGCCGACGACGACTCGGCGACCGGTGGCCCCGACATCAGCCGGCGGATCTTCCCCATCGTCTCCGTCATCACCGAGGACGGCTTCGAGCGACTGCCCGAGACGGAGACCGAGCACCTGAGCCGGGAGATGGTCGAGCAGCGGCGGGCCAGGCCGGACGGACCCAACGCGACGCCCTGACAGGGCACTTTCCCCAGTCGTGGGGAAGACCTGCCACGGGCTTTACTGCACATGACTTGCAGGTACCGGAGGATGGCACAAGGCTGCTGATCGCGGCCGTGTCCCCTGAAGAAGGATCCTCCGCCCGATGACGGTCGCCCCTGACCCCACTCCGCCCCTCCTCCCCGCCGCCGCCCCCGAGAGGGGCTCGGCATGGCACCGCGTCCGTGGCTCCATGACGCGGCAGGAGTGGGTCAGGGCGGGCGGGATGGCCGCGGTCGTGGTGGCGCTGCACGTGATCGGCTGGGTCACCCTCGTCGCGATCGTCGCCCCGCACCACTACAGCGTCGGCGAGAAGTCCTTCGGTGTCGGCATCGGTGTCACCGCCTACACCCTCGGGATGCGGCACGCCTTCGACGCCGACCACATCGCGGCGATCGACAACACCACCCGCAAGCTGATGGGCCAGGGACAGCGGCCGCTGTCGGTCGGTTTCTGGTTCTCGCTCGGCCACTCCAGCGTGGTCTTCGTCCTGGCCCTGCTGCTCTCGCTCGGCGTGAAGGCCCTCGCGGGCCCGGTGCGCGACGACGACTCCCGCCTCCACGACGTGACCGGTCTGATCGGTACGACGGTCTCGGGCGCGTTCCTCTACCTCATCGCGGCGGTCAACCTGGTCGTCCTGGTGGGCATCTGGAAGGTGTTCCGGCGGATGCGCTCCGGGCGCTACGACGAGGCGGCGCTGGAGGAGCAGCTGAACAACCGCGGGTTCATGAACCGCCTGCTGGGCCGCGTCATGAGGTCGATCACCGAGCCGTGGCAGATGTACCCGCTCGGACTGCTCTTCGGCCTGGGCTTCGACACCGCGACGGAGATCGCCCTGCTGGTCCTGGCCGGCTCGGGCGCGGCCTCCGGTCTGCCCTGGTACGCGATCCTCACCCTGCCCGTCCTCTTCGCCGCCGGCATGTCCCTCCTCGACACCATCGACGGCTCCTTCATGAACTTCGCCTACGGCTGGGCCTTCTCGAAGCCGGTCCGCAAGGTCTACTACAACCTGACGGTCACCGGCCTGTCGGTGGCGGTGGCCCTCCTCATCGGCACGGTGGAACTCCTGGGCCTGCTGGCCGACAAGCTGAACCTCCAGGGCCCCTTCTGGACCTGGATCGCCGGCCTCGACCTCAACCTCCTCGGCTTCGTCATCGTGGGCCTGTTCCTCGCCACGTGGATCGTCGCCCTGGTGGTGTGGAAGGTCGGCCGGATCGAGGAGAAGTGGACGGCGGGGCTCGCGGAACAGCCCGCGGACTGACCGGGGCCTGCCTGGCGCGAGGACGCCGCCGCTCAGGCACGCACCCTGAACTCCTTGCGCCACTTGGTGAACTGCTGCTCCGCATCGCCTGTGTACGACCACGGAGTGCGTGTGCCGCGACGGTCCAGCATGCGCAGAAGGGGGACGGCGACCTCCGGGAGGCCGGCCAGACAGGCGGCGTGGGCCAGGTAGTTGAGGTCGCGGAGCTCGCCCGGGTACACGGTGTCGTCACCGCGGCCCACGATCCAGCGCTGCCAGGTCCGCCGTACGTCGCTCACCGCCCCGTCGTGCTTCCAGTGCTGCCCGAGCGCGACGGACGCCCGGCGGTCCCCGTCGGCCGCGTCCACCGCCGCCCGGTACTCCTCGACCCGCGCGTACTGCACCAGCACCGGCAGCGCGGAACCCGGCGGGGCCACCCCGGCCGCGTCGCGGGCGAAGTCGTACATCAGGCCGTTCGAGCCGTGCCAGCGCGACGAGTAGTAGTGCAGGACCTGGAGGTGGCCCTCGACGCTGTACGGGTCCCGCGCGTGCAACTCGTCCCACCAGCGCCCCAGTTCCTGCCGCCGCACCCCGGCCGGGTACAGCCGCGCCACCGAGATCAGCGAGATCCACGGCGTCGGGTCGTCCACGAACGCCTCGGACGCCTGGAGGCAGGCCATCACCGCGGCGTCGATGCGGCGCTGGTCGATCGGCACCCCCCGCCCCGCCGCGATCGCCAGGTTGAACGCCCGGGCCGTCTCGGTGGCCGCCCGCAGCACCAGCGCGTCGCCGTTGTGCGGCTCGGCCGCCAGCCACGACTCCACCGTCGAGCTGCCCGCGCAGGCCTGTGCGAGCGTGCGGACCCGGTGTCCCCGGGAGAGCCAGTCGGGGCCGGTGGCGCGCAGCAGTTCACGCAGGCCCCGCCAGCGGCCGATCACGATGTCCTGACGGGCGGTGGTGAGGGGGACGTCCCCGCAGTCGGGGTCGAAGTCGGGGGTGAAACGGTCTCTCGCCATCGCACAACCCCTCAGAAGTCGGTGGGGAGACCCTCGTGGACCAGCGAGGGCCCGGCCACCCCGCCGTCGGGAACCCAGTCCGCCTCGACAGTATTGCTCGCGTCGAGCCGCGCGGGCCGGTAGTAGTCGCTGCCCTTCCTCCAGTACCAGAGCATCGGGACCAGCCCCACGGCCAGCCCGCCCACGCCGATCGAGATCGCGGCCGTGCTCAGCTCGCCCAGCGACTCCACGAAGACCCAGAACATGAACAGGGCGCCCAGCAGCGGCCACAGCCCGCCCAGGAGGAAGTCGGTCGGGGACTTCAGCAGCATCTTGCGGTACGCGACGACCACGGCGAGACCCGTCAGGCCGTAGTAGACGGCGATCTGGAGGCCGATCGCGGAGATCGCGTCGGAGAGGATCTCGCCCACCGAGCCCAGGGCGTTGGAGGCGATGAACATCACCAGCGCCACCGCGCCGACCACCACGATCGCCACCCATGGGGTGTTCCAGCGCCGGTGCACCCGGCCCAGCACGGACGGCATCGTCCGGTCCCGGCCCATCGCGAACAGCGAGCGCGTGACCTGGATGAGCGTGGTCTCCAGGGTCGCGATGGTGGACAGCATCACGGCGACGATCAGCAGCTTGCCGCCCCAGCCCGGCCAGACCTCCTCGCCCAGTACGGCCAGGACGTTGGCGTCGTTGTCGTCGATCTGCCTCGAGGTGAGGATGACGTTGACCGCGATGGTGAACACCTCGAAGAGCAGGAAGACGATGCCGACGCCGATCAGGCCCGCGAGTCCCGTCGTACGGCGGCTGTTGCGGGTCTCCTCGCTGAGGTTGCTGGTGACGTCCCAGCCCCAGTAGTAGAACGCGGCGATGAGCGCGCCCGAGGCGAAGCCCTGCATGCCGTCGAAGTGGCCGAAGCCCAGCCAGGACCACTCGAAGGTGTGGGCGCTGCCGGTGTGGAAGAGGGCGAGGACCGCGAACAGCGCCAGGATCGCGAGCTCGACGCCGGACATGATGAGCTGGGCGCGCATCGTGAGCCGGGCGCCGCCGAGCACCACCAGCAGCATCAGCACGAACCAGGCGGCGCCCACGACGGTCGCCAGCGCGGTGTTGTCCGCGAGGTCCTGGTCGAAGAGGGCCAGCGTCATCGAACCGGCGGGCAGGGAGCCGGCCACCATGAAGATCGTCGCCGAGATCACCAGCGCCCAGCCGCTGACGAACCCCAGAAAGGGATGCAGGGTACGGCCCACCCAGGAGTAACTGGCGCCCGCGTTCACGTCGATGCGGCTGAGGTAGCTGAACGCGAGCGCGATGCCCAGCATGGGTATCGCGCAGTACAGCAGGGCCGCGGGGCTGGCCAGTCCGACCGCGCCGACCAGGACCGCGGTGGTGGCCGCGATCGAGTACGCCGGCGCGCTGCCCGCGACGGCCATGACCACGGTGTCGAACGTGCCGAGGGCGTTGGCCTGTAGCCCTCTGCCCCTGTTGATGCTCATGGTTGCGCTGCTTTCCGTAGGGCACGACGCACGGACGCGGCGGCCCGTACGGCGCAGAACGGTGGGGGGTGGCACCTGCCCGGGACCGGTGAGGGATGGCCTCGGCCAGGGAAGGCGAAGAGAGGAAGCAAGGGGGTGCGAAGACCGCAGGACCGCTGGGTCGACCGACGGTCACTCCGCGTGTGCGAGTGATAATAGCCCTATTCCTTGACCCTTCAAGATTAACTGGGGGGTAACCTTCCGAAACGCGGAAAGCCGTGCTCCGCACCCCTTTCGGGGTTGGAGGGCGCATTCGGGGAAACGCGGATCAGGACCGTGGATCAACCCCGAAGGAGGCGGCCCATGTCGGACGACGCGATGGGCGACGACGTCTACCAGCCCACCGGCACCAACGAGGAGCAGGAGGACGCCGCCCCGCTCGACCTCCAGGACGCCCTCGACGAGCGGACGTACGACGACATGCTCGACGAGGGCTACTCGCCACCGGAGAAGCCCCTCGGCGTCACCCGGCACGGCACCACCGCGGCCGAACAGCACGACGGCGAGACCCTCGACGAGCGCCTCGCCCAGGAGGTGCCGGAGCCCGAGGAGCCCGTGGGCGATGAGGTGGGCGACGTGCCCGGCGGCGAGGGCGAGCCGGTCGATCCCGAGGTCGGCACCGAGCGCGCCGGCCGCCTCGTCGCCCCCGACGAGGGCGCCCACTCGGACACCACCAAGGAGGAGGTCGCCACCGACGTCGGGATCGACGCGGGCGCGGCCGGCGCGGAGGAGGCCGCCGTGCACGTGGTCGAGGACCCCGAGGGGCCCTGAGCGCGGGTCAGTCCCCGATCCGGTCGATCTGGCGGAGCTTGTTCGTGGCGTCCAGGGCGGCCACCTTGTACGACTCCGCGAGCGTCGGGTAGTTGAACACCGCGTCGACCAGGTAGTCGACGGTGCCGCCGCAGCCCATGACGGACTGGCCGATGTGGATCAGTTCGGTGGCGCCCGAGCCGAAGCAGTGCACGCCGAGCAGGGTGCGGTCCTCGGCGGAGACCAGCAGTTTCAGCATGCCGTGCGAGTCGCCGATGATCTGGCCGCGGGCCAGTTCCCGGTAGCGGGAGATGCCGACCTCGAACGGCACGCGGTCCTCGGTGAGCTGATCCTCCGTCCGGCCCACGAAGCTGATCTCCGGGATCGTGTAGATGCCGATCGGCTGGAGGTTGTGCATCTGCCCGACCGGCTCACCGAAGGCGTGGTAGGCGGCCGCACGACCCTGCTCCATCGAGGTGGCCGCCAGCGCCGGGAAGCCGATGACATCGCCGACGGCGTAGATGTGCGGCACCTCGGTGCGGTAGTGCTCGTCGACGGTGATCCGCCCGCGGGGGTCCGCCGACAGGCCCGCCTTGTCGAGGTCGAGGCCGTCGGTGAGCCCCTGCCGGCCGGCCGAGTACATCACCGCGTCGGCCGGGATTTTCTTACCGCTTTCCAGAATGGTCAGCGTGCCGCGGGGGTGCCGCTCCACCGCGGCGACGGTCTCGCCGAAACGGAACGTCACCGCCAGGTCCCGCAGGTGGTACTTGAGCGACTCGATCACCTCGACGTCGCACATGTCGAGCATCCCGGCGCGCTTCTCGACCACCGTGATCTTGCTGCCTAGCGCGGCGAACATCGACGCGTACTCCATGCCGATCACCCCGGCACCCACGATGACCATGGACCGCGGGACCCGTTCCAGGTTCAGGACGTTGTCCGAGTCCATGATGGTGCGGCCGTCGAACTCGACGCTGTCGGGGCGGGCGGGGCGGGTGCCGGTGGCGATCACGATGTGCTCGGCGCTGAGCAGCCGTTCGTGGCCGGTGACCTCGCGCAGGGCGATGGTGTGGTCGTCGACGAAGCGGCCGGTGCCGGCGTGGAGGGCGATGTGGTTGCGGGAGAGCTGGCTGCGGATCACGTCGACCTCGCGACCGACCACGTGCTGGGTGCGGGCGGTCAGGTCGGCGACGGTGATGTCCTCCTTGAGCCGGTAGCTCTGGCCGTACAGGTCGCGCTGGGTGAGGCCGGTCAGGTACAGCACCGCCTCGCGCAGGGTCTTGGAGGGGATGGTGCCGGTGTGGATGGAGACCCCGCCGACCATGTCGGGGCGGTCGACGACGGCGACCCGGCGGCCCAGCTTGGCCGCGGCGATGGCAGCCTTCTGGCCACCCGGACCGGATCCGATGACGAGCATGTCGAAGTCGGGCACCCTCGGAAGTCTGGCAGCCGAGAGGTCCCTTCCGAAAGAGTGAGCGGTCAACGGACCACGCGGGAACGTGCGGGGGTGACGGGGGCGTTGTCGTGGGGCGGCCGGGTTCCGTGGACGGCGACGGCTGGGGGAGGGTCCGTGGCCCTGTGACCGGCGGATGGGGAGGGTCCGCGCGTCTGGGACCGCTAGCCGGGAAGGCTCGGCGGATTCGACAGCTGCGGGGGAGATTCGTGGGCCGCGAGGCCGGGGGGCGTCCCACGGACCGCGACGGCTGCGAGGGAGGTTCGTGGCCCCCGACTTGCTGGGGGAGGGTCCGTGGCCCTGTGACCGGCGGGTGGGCAAGCTCCGGCCGTCTGTGACCGGTTGCGGGGGAGGCTCTGCGGGTGAGTTCGTAGGTCGCGAGGCCGCGGGGCGTTCCGTGAACCGTGACGGCTGCGAGGGAGTTCGTGGAGCCGCGAGGCGGGGGGCCGCTGCGTGGACGGCGACGGGTGCGAGGGAGGTTCGTGGAGCCGCGAGGCGGGGGGCCGCTCCGTGGACGGCGACGGCTGCGAGGGAGGTTCGTGGAGCCGTGAGGCCGGAGCGCGTTTCGTGGACCGTGTCGGCCGCCGCAGGGATGTCGCGCGGGCCGCGACAACGCCGGTGGGGCGCGGGACAATACCGCCATGGGTCACCGACTCGCCGACGCGAGCACCCCGGCCCGGCTCGCGGCCCCCGACGAGGGCATCGGCCGGGACGAACTGGCGCTCGCCACCCGCAACCACGGCCTGCCCCTCGAAGCCATGCGCCACGACCTCACCCCGCCGGGCCTGCACTACGTCCTCACGCACTACGACATCCCCTACGTCCCCGAGGACACCCCCTGGCGGCTCGCCATCGGCGGCACGGTCCGCCGCCCGCTCACCCTGACCCCGGCCGACCTGCGAACGTTTCCCCAGGTCACCACCCGGGTCACGCTGGAGTGCGCGGGCAACGGCCGGGCCTTGCTCACCCCCCGGCCGGTCAGCCAGCCCTGGCTGGTCGAGGCCGTCGGCACCGCCGAGTGGACCGGCGTCCCGCTGAGGCTGCTGCTGGCCGAGACCGGGGTGGAGGCCGGCGCCGTCGACGTGGTGTGCACCGGCGCCGACCACGGAGTGGAGCGCGGTGTCGAACAGGACTACCAGCGGTCCCTGCCGATCGACGTGGCCACCGGCACCGAGCCCGAGGTGCTGGTCGCCCACACGATGAACGGCGCCCCGCTGCCCCCGCAGCACGGCTACCCGCTCCGGCTGGTCGTCCCGGGCTGGTACGGCATGGCCCATGTGAAGTGGCTGCGCGAGATCACCGTCACCGACACCCCCTTCACCGGCTTCCAGCAAACCGTGGCCTACCGGCTCCGGCAGGACCCCGCGGACGAGGGCGAGCCGGTCACCCGGATCGCGCCGCGCGCCCTGCTCGTCCCGCCCGGTTTCCCGGACTTCATGTCCCGGACACGGGTGGTCCGGCCGGGACCGGTGACCCTGGAGGGCCGTGCCTGGTCGGGGCGGGCCCCGGTGACCAGGGCCGAGGTCAGCACGGACGGGGGACACTCCTGGCAGGAGGCGGAGCTCGAACCGGAGACCGGCCACCCCTGGGCCTGGCGGCGCTGGCGCTTCGACTGGCGTGCGGAACCGGGGGAGTTCGTGCTCAGCGCACGGGCCACCGACGCCCAGGGCCACACCCAGCCGCTGCAACAGCCCTGGAACCGGGGCGGTTTCGCCAACAACCTCGTCCAGCGGGTCCAAGTGCTGTGCGTGGAGGGGGAGTAGGGCGGGGAGCCGGCGCCCAGGGCGCGTCGCTGACCGGCCCACGGCGCCCTGCACGTCGTAGAGCAGGATGCCCAACTCCCGGACGACAGCAGGGCATCCGCGGCCACGGCCACCGCCCCGGCTACGGCAGAAGCTTGTCCAGTGCCGCCGGACCCTCCGCCTCCAGCTTGCGCCGGGCCCATTCCAGGCTGTGCGGGGTGATGTCCTTGCCCGAGGCGAGGACGAGGTCCTCCGGCGACACCTCGGTGCCGGTACGGGCGTGGAGCAGGGCGTCCGGGGTGGCGCGGTCCTCGTAGGACCCGGACGCGTCGGGCTGTGACGTCGGCATGATCTCGGCTCCTCGGATCCGGAAGGCTGTGCGGCCCCGGTGATGTCAACGGGTCCGATATCACCATTCAACGCGCGGGCCGACCCTGCATCCGGAGCCGTCCGGGCAGGGGCCTCCCCGGGATGCCCCGGTGGTGCGACAGGCGTGTAATGGGGGTGTTGAGCGGTATCGAGCTCTCGGGGACGGCAGGAAGAGGACGTCATGTCCACCACCAGCCGAAACAGCACCGGGAAGCAGGCCCAGGCACCGAAAGGCGTCCTGCGCAGACTCGGGGAGTGGTGCGCCCGGCACTTCGTGATCGTCCTGGTGGCCTGGCTCGTGGCCCTGGTCGCCGTGCAGGTTCTGGACCGGTCCTTCGGCGGGGACTACGAGGACAACTTCTCGCTGCCCGGCGTCCAGTCCCAGGAGGGCCTCGACGTCCTGAAGAAACACGACCCGGCGGCCGGCGGCTACAGCAGCCAGATCGTCATGCACGACAGCGACAAGGCGCTCAGCTCGCTCAGCTCGCAGATGTCCACGACCGTCGCCGACCTGCAGAAGCTGCCGCACGTCCTCGCGGCCCAGAACCCGCTCTCCGTGCCCGCCTCCAAGGTCGGACCGGTGTCCTCGGACGGCAAGACCGCCTACATCACGGTCCGCTTCGACGTCCAGCCCTCGACGCTCGGCGACAGCTACCTGAACGGGGTCGACGACGCCGTACAGCCCCTGCGGTCGGCCGGGGCCGACGTCGAGTACGGCGGACCGCTCGGCGAACTCGCCCGGCCCGCCGCCGACGACCGGGTGAGCGAGCTGATCGGCTTCGCCGTGGCGATCATCGTCCTGCTCGTCGGCTTCGGCAGTGTGATCGCCGCCGGCATCCCTCTGGTGACCGCCCTGATCAGCGTGATCGGCGGACTCGCCTGCCTCGGTCTGCTCGCCGCGGCGTTCACCTTCGCGACCGTCTCGCCCACCCTGGCCACGATGATCGGACTGGGCGTCGGCATCGACTACGCGCTCTTCCAGATCACCCGCCACCGGCAGAGCCTCATGGACGGCAAGGATCCGGTGCACGCGGCGGGCCGGGCCACCGCCACCAGCGGACGGGCCGTCCTGGTCTCCGGCTGCACGGTGATCATCGCCCTGGCCGGGCTGTCCGCGTCCGGGGTGGGGTTCATCGGGAAACTCGGGGTCGCCGCCGCGGTGACCGTCGTCTCCGCGGTCCTGGGCGCCCTGACGCTGGTCCCGGCCCTGCTGGGCCTGATCGGCACCCGCATCGACCGCTACCGGGTACGCCGCCCGGTCGCGGAGACCGACGCGGCCGAGGGCGAGACGCCGCACGGGACCTGGCAC
Organism: Streptomyces sp. NPDC057253; assembly: GCF_042669125.1. Lineage (NCBI taxonomy): Bacteria > Bacillati > Actinomycetota > Actinomycetes > Kitasatosporales > Streptomycetaceae > Streptomyces > Streptomyces sp. NPDC057253. The sequence continues at coordinate 20,595 of NZ_JBHUXV010000004.1, forward strand.
CGCTACGCCCAACGGGTCGAGCGGCGGCCGTGGCACTACCTGGCCGCGGGCGTGACGACGGTCGTGATCCTCGCCATCCCGGTCTTCTCCATCCAGCTGGGCCACATCGGCGACGGCGCCGACCCGACCTCCTTCACCGACCGGCGGGCCTACGACCTGATGACCGACGCCTTCGGGCCCGGCTCCAACGGCCCGCTCACCGTCGTCATCGACCAGACCTCGGTACCGTCCTCGAAGCGCTCCGACCTGTCCACGCAGGCGCAGAAGACCCTGAACGCCGTGCCCGGCGCCGCCACGGTCACCCAGCTGAACCCCACCCAGGACGGGGACGTCCTCATCGCCACCGTCTACTCGAAGCAGTCCCCGCAGAGCGCCACCACCACCGACCTCACCAACCGCCTGGTCGACACCACCCTGCCCGCCGCGGTCTCCGGCACCGACGCCAAGGGGTACGTCACCGGCACCACGGCCGCCCAGGTCGACTTCCGGGACATCGTCTCCAGCCGGCTGCCGCTGATCATCGGCGTGGTCGTCGCCCTCGCCTTCCTGATCATCCTCGCGGTGTTCCGCGGGCTGCTCGTCGCCGTGAAGGCGGCCGTCCTCAACGTCCTGTCCATCGCCGCCTCCTACGGCGTGGTCGTCGCCGTCTTCCAGTGGGGCTGGGGCGGCCCCGCGCTCGGCGTCTCCGGGAAGGTGCCCATCGAGAGCTATGTCCCGATGATGATGTTCGCGATCATCTTCGGACTGAGCATGGACTACGAGATCTTCCTGCTCTCCCGGGTCCACGAGGCCTGGCTGCGCACCGGGGACGCCAAGGCGTCGGTCGCCCACGCGCTGGAGATCACCGCGCGGGTCATCACCTGCGCGGCACTGATCATGGTGAGCGTCTTCGCCGCGTTCATCGTCAGCGACAACATCGTGGTCAAGATGCTCGGACTGGGCCTTGCGGTGAGCGTGCTGATCGACGCGACCGTCGTACGGCTGCTGATGGTCCCGGCCGTCATGACCCTGCTGGGCCGGCACGCCTGGTGGACACCCCGCTGGCTCGACCGGATCCTCCCGCACATCGACGCCGAGGGGGAGCACGAGACGGACAGTGCGGTCAGCGCGGATCCGCAGCGCCGGGCGCGAGAACGAGCATCGTGACGTCGTCGTCGAGCTCCGGGGCGTAGTGCACGAGGTCGGTCCACACCCGCTCGGCGAGCAGCGGCAGCGGCACGGGACCGGTGGGGCCGTCGGCCGAGAACTCGACCAGCCGTTCGAGCAGCGGGTAGAAGGCGCCGGTGTGGTTCCGCGCCTCCCAGACGCCGTCGGAGGCCAGGAAGAGGCGGTCGCCGGGCCGCAGCGGGACCGTGAGCCCGGCCGGGTACGCCCCGTCGGACAGGCCCAGACCCAGCGGGGTGCCCACCGGGGCGTCGAGCTCGACCGCCCGCCCGTCGCGCAGCAGCACGGGGCCGGGCTGCCCGCACGCCACGATCCGCACCGCCTCCGCGCTCCCGCCGAACTCCATCACCACCGCGGTGGCGAACAGCTCCGAGTGCCGTACGGCCGCGGAGTCCACCATCAGCCTGCGGTCGAGCCGCGCCGCCACCGACTCGGGGTCCGGCCGGTCGAGCACCGCCTCCCGGAAGGCCCCGAGCAGCGAGGCGACGGTCGCGACGGCGGACAGCCCGTGCCCCTGCACATCGCCCATCACCGCCCGTACCCCGCAGGGCCCCTCCCGGACGTCGAAGAAGTCGCCGCCGACCAGCGTCCCCTGCTGCGCGGCCACGTACAGACCCGCGCACCGCACGCCTCCCACCCGCTCCGGCAGCGGCGGCACCACGGCACGCTGCGCGGCCTCGGCGACCGCGCGCTCGGTCACCAGCTGGGCGTCACGCCGGCTGCGGACGTACGACACGAGCACACTGAGGGCGGCGACGAAGCCCACGGTCAGGGCGTCCTCGGCGCCCGGGTCGTTGAGCCGGAACGCCGGGATGTTCAGCACGGCGAGGACGAGCGCGCCGAGCACCGCGGTCGCCGCCGGGCCGTACGACAGCACGGCCAGCGGCGGGATCGCGCCCAGCAGGAACCCGATGTCCAGCGGATCCGGGCTCACCAGGGTCGCCACGCACACCCCGGCCAGCAGCGCGGCGGGCAGCACCCGCACCCAGCCGGGCGGCGGCGCGCCGCCCCGCAGCCAGGTCCGCCCGTCCCGGTCGCGGCGCGACGGCCGACCGCGTACTCCGCTCACACCACTACGCTGCTACGACGCGCCGGGCACCGCACCCCGAACGGGGCTCGGGGCCCCGCTGGACCGGGTCCTGGACGCAGGAGACGAAGTCGGCCACGTCTCCTCGGGAGGATCGGAGTTGGCGGAGAAAGCCGGTGGACGCCGCCCCGGAGATCGCGTAGCGTCAGCCGCCACGCCCCGAGACCAGCGGAAGGAGGCGAGTGCCATGCAGTTCACGACCGTCCAGCGCTCCCTCTCCGTCGTCCCGGCGTGCCTCGTCTGACCGGGAGTGCCTCACCACGCAGTACGCATCCCGGAGGAATCCACCCATGACCGATCTGGTCATCCGCGCGCTCGACGAGCGCGACGCCCACCTGTTCGACGCCCTGTCCGACCCGCTCGGCGCCCGCGCGTCCCACCGGCTCACCCGGCACCGCCCCGACTGGAAGCGCGTCGCCCTGCGCGACGGCCGGGTCGTGGCGCGCGGCGCCTGGTGGGGCGGCCCCGACGACACCGCGCCCCTCAACATCAACTGGTTCGACGTGGCCGAGGGCGAGGAGGAGGCCGGCGCCGAACTCCTGCGCACCGCGCCCTGGCAGGTCGAACTGGAGATGAACCTGCCCGCCGGCTGGCGCGAGGACCCGGCCCTGCGCGCCGCCGCCGAGACCCGCTTCGCCGCCGCGCGAAAGGCCGGACAGGAGCTCCTGGTCGAGCGCTTCCTGTACCGGTGGACACCGGAGTGCGGACTGCCCGAGCGGCCCGGACGCCTGGAGTTCCGCCCCGAACCGGACGACGCCGTCTTCCTCGACCTGCTGCGTCGCATCCACTCCGCCACCCTCGACGCACACGCCCTCAAGGCCATCGAGGAGGACGGAGTGGACCGGGCCGCCCAGGAGGAGCTCGACTTCTTCCACTGGTGCCCCTCGCCCCGGGAGTGGTGGCAGATCGCGTACACCCCGGAGGGCGACACGGCCGGCATCCACATCCCGGTCCACAACCCGTCGGGCCCCTGCGTCGGCTTCATCGGGGTCGTACCGGAACAGCGGGGCCGCGGCTACGCCTACGACCTCCTCGCCGAGTGCACCCACTACCTGGTCGAGCGAGGCGCCGAGTCCGTCTCCGCCGCGACGGACCAGGGGAACTTCCCGATGGCCGCCAACTTCACCAAGGCGGGCTATCCCGTCGTACGGGAGCGCCTGAACTTCCAGCCCGCACAGGGACGTTGACCTGAGCCACCGCCCGGCACCGGCAGACGTCCCGCGACGTTGTCGGTGCCGGGTGCCATGCTGCTAGCAGGGTTGATCGTCGGTGGGACAGGGGGCGGCCGTGGGGTTCGACGGCGGGGTGTGGCGGGTGCGCAGCGGTGACGAGCGGGTCGGGGAGATCCTGATCGACGACGTCGACTTCCCCTGGCTCTCGGGCCGGTTCACCCCCGGCCCCGCGTTCGAGACCGTGCGGGAGCTGTTCGCCCGCGAACTCGCCCTGATGGAACCGGACGACGAAGACCGGTGGGAGGAGTGGGAGGAGACCTACGACGAGATAGCGCGCCGCGTCTCCCTGCTCGCACCGGACGGCCCGGTCCCCGAGTTCCTGCTGCACATCGAGGGCGACCGGGCGTGGTTCCGGTGGAGCGACGAGCCGTTCGACGAGGCCGGGACGGGAGGGTGATCCGACACCTGGGCGCTGGTCGGGCCGACGAGGAAGACGCGCCGGGGCTCGCTGATCCGTGCAACCGCCGGCGCGGTCGCGGAACCGGGCACCGCTCGCCGCGTCCGAGTCCTAGCGCTCCAGCAGAGCCTCCGCCTCCGTCAGGATCTCCGTGACGCGCAGGGCGAACGCGGCGTCGCAGGGGTGGGGGCGGCCGGTGCGGGCCGCGGTGAGCAGGGCGTCGGCGGCGCGGATCATGGCGGGTCCGACGCCCTCGGAGGACTCCGGGGCGCGGACCACCCCGCTCGCACCGCGCAGCTCCACGCCCGCTCCCGCGGCCCCGGGCGGAGCCGTGAGGCTCAGCGTCAGGGTGCTCGACGCGCCGCCGGTGTGCCGCAGCACCAAGTGGACGGTGTCCCCGGGACCGTGCGCGGCCGCGGCTACGGCACTTACCTCGCCCAGGACCGGCAGCAGCACCGACAGGGCGTGCGGACCCACGTCCCACAGCGCGCCCTTCTCCCGCCGCCACGGCGAGTCCGCGAACGGGCTCTCGCTGGTGAACACCGATCCCAGCCACTCGGCCCGGCCCGTGAACCAGCCTTCCACACCCGCCTGTTCACCGATCCACGCCTCGATCTCGGCCAGGAACCGGGAGGTGAAGAACACCACCGAGGCGACCCCGGTCTCCCGGACGGCGTCCACCACCGCCCGGCCCTGCTCGACCGTCGTGGCCAGAGGCTTGTCCAGCAGCAGATGGCGCCCCGCCCGCGCGGCCCGCGCGGCGAGATCCGCCTGCACGTCCGGCGGCAGGGCCACGGCGACGGCGTCCACGTCGGCGAGGAGCGCGTCCACGTCGTCGTACGCGCGCGTGCCGTGCTCGTCGGCCAGGTCCTTGGCGGCGTCCGGGCGGCGGCCCCACACCCCGGCGAAGTCCAGTTCCGGGTGCGCGCTGAGCGCGGGGGCGTGGGCCATCCGGGCCCAGGGACCGGTTCCGAGCAGTCCGATACGCATGCCGCCGCCTCTCTCGCCACTGCCGAATCTCGCCTCGACCGGTCCCGGCGGAACCGGGTGGTCGAGGTGAGGGTGTCACACGCGGACTGCCGTCGCGCAACCACCGCGATTCAGTTCTCCGGTCGCTGAATGCGTTCTCATTCTTCTATTGGACCTTCGGCTCGGGAGGCGGCCACTCTGGAACGAGCTCGGTTCCGCCCGACAGCCGAAAGAGGTCCCGGACCATGCACACCCGCCGCATCGGTGAGGTCGACGTCAGCGCGATCGGCCTGGGCGCGATGCCCATGTCCATCGAGGGACGGCCGGACGAGGAACGCTCCATCGCCACCGTCCACGCCGCGCTCGACGCGGGCGTGACCCTCATCGACACCGCCGACGCCTACCACCGCGACGCCGACGAGGTCGGACACAACGAAACCCTGATAGCCAAGGCGCTCGCCTCCCACGAGCGGGGCGGTGACGTCCTCGTCGCCACCAAGGGCGGCCACCTGCGCCCCGGCGACGGCAGCTGGACCCTCGACGGCAGCCCCCGCCACCTCAAGGAGGCCTGCGAGGCGTCCCTGAAGCGGCTCGGGGTGGAGGCGATCGGGCTGTACCAGTTCCACCGCCCCGACCCCCGGGTCCCCTACGAGGAGTCCGTCGGCGCCGTGCGCGACCTCCTCGACGAGGGCAAGATCCTCATGGCGGGCGTCTCCAACGCGAACCCGGACCAGATCCGGCTGGCGGGCGAGGTCCTCGGCGGCCGACTGGTCTCCGTGCAGAACCAGTTCTCGCCGGCCTTCCGCTCCAGCGAGCCGGAGCTGCGCCTGTGCGACGAACTCGGCATCGCCTTCCTGCCCTGGAGCCCGCTCGGCGGTATCTCGCGTGCGGGTGAACTGGGCTCGGCGCACGCCCCGTTCGCGCGGATCGCCGAGAAGCACGGGGTGAGCCCGCAGCGCGTCTGCCTGGCCTGGATGCTGGCCAAGTCGCCGGTCGTCGTGCCGATCCCGGGTTCGAGCCGTCCCGAGACCATCCGCGACTCACTCGCCGCCACCGACCTCGTGCTCGACGCGGACGAACTCGCGGAGCTGGACGCCGCCTGAATCCCACCCTCCGGGCCCCTCGCCGGTGCCGTCCGTCGGTCCGCCACTTCGCTCGTCGGTGGCCTTTGACCGGGGGCGGACTGGCACCGGCGATCGAGGTGTCTCTAGGATGGACTCCCTGCCCTGCCAGGCCAGTTGGCGGCAATAGCTGGGGGAAAGATGAGCACCGGTAAGAAGCTGTCCACCTCGATCGACGCCTCCGTACCCACGGCCGCGCGCATGTACGACCATTATCTGGGCGGCAAGGACAACTACGCGGCCGACCGCGCCGCCTGCGAGGAACTCGACAAGGTCGTCCCCAGCACCCGCAGGCTCGCCGTGAACAACCGGCGTTTCCTCCAGCGGGTGGTGCGGACCCTGTCGGCCGAGTACGGCATCCGGCAGTTCCTGGACCACGGCTCCGGCCTGCCCACCCAGGACAACGTCCACCAGGTCGCCCAGCGCATCGACCCCACCACGCACGTGGTCTACGTCGACAACGACCCGATGGTCCTGGTGCACGGCCGGGCGCTGCTGGAGCAGGACGAGCGCACCGCCGTCATCCACGCGGACATGCGGGAGACCGACGCGATCTTCGCGCACGAGGACACCCAGCGGCTGATCGACTTCTCGCAGCCGGTGGCCGTGCTGTTCAACTCGGTCATGCACTGCATCCCCGACAGCGACACCGACGGCCCCGCCGCCCTGGCGCGCCGGGTGCGTGAGCGGCTGGCGCCGGGCAGCTTCATGGTGATGTGCCAGCTGGTCAGCGAGGACCCCGAAGTCCGCGCTTTCGTCACCGACTTCATGGACAAGGCGACCCAGGGACACTGGGGCCGGGTGCGTGAGGAGAAGGACGTCGCCGAGTGGTTCGACGGCCTGGAGATCCTGGAGCCGGGCCTCGTGGAGGTCTCCACCTGGCGCCCCGACACCGAGGTGACCCCCCGCCAGCTCACCCACGAGTGGATCGAGTTCGGCGGAGTCGGCCGACTGGTCTGATCCGTGCACCGACCGCCCTTGGCCCGGCCGCGAAGGCCCGGCGCCAGGGGCGCACGTGTGTCGGCGACAGGGCGATCGGAGTCCTCGGGCGCCGGGATCCGGGAGACAGGACACACCGGGAAGGGACGGGCATGGACCGCACCATCCGCACCACCGAGGACGTACTCCACCTCCTCGACACCCTGTTCCCTCCCCGGGCCGACCGCTGGACGGCGAACGCCGGTTCCTGGTGGGACGGTTTCTACGCCGACCGGTCCAAGCCGGTGCCCTTCTTCGCGGCCGCGCCGGACGAGAACCTGGTGTCGTACCTCGACCGCGGCCTCGTCGCCCCCGGTCGTGCCCTCGATCTGGGCTGCGGTCCCGGCCGCAACGCGGTGTATCTCGCCTCGCTCGGCTTCGAGGTGGACGCCGTGGACCTCTCACCCGCGGCGATCGCCTGGGCCCGCGAGCGTGCGGGGGAGACGCCCGGCGAAGTCCGCTTCCTGTGCGGCGACGCCTTCCACCTGGCGGACACCGAACTGCGCGCCGGCTACGACCTGATCTACGACTCCGGGTGCTTCCACCACCTGCCACCGCACCGGCGCATCAGCTACCTCGCGCTCCTTCAGCGGCACCTGGCACCCGGCGGCCGCTTCGGTCTCGTCTGCTTCGCCGACGGGGCCGTGGGATCGGAGCTGTCCGACGAGGAGTTGTACCGGCAGGGCCGGCTCGACGGCGGCCTCGCCTACAGCGCGGACTCCCTGCGCCGGATCTTCCGCGACCTCACCGAGCTCGAACTGCGGCGCATGCACGACGAGCCGCCCGGGTCCGCCCGTTTCGGCGAACCCTTCCTCTGGGCGGCCCTGTTCGGGCGCGAGAGCTGAGGCGGGGCGTCAGCCGCCGTAACGCTGCTTCATCGTCTCGCGCAGCCGCTCCAGCGACTCCCTGGGTTCGAGCGCGTCGTCCGCCAGGCGGTCCAGGGCGAGGCGGTACTCCTCCGTCTCGTCCCGGTCCTCCAGGAAGTTGGCGCTCTTGATGTGCTCCAGGTAGACGACGTCCGGCAGGTCGAGGCCGCCGAAGCGCAGATAGGTGATCGGGATGGCCGGTGCGGAGGCGTTCGTCACGTCCAGCGGGATGATCTGCAAGGTCACGTTGGGCCGCTGGGCCATCGTGACGAGGTGCGCGAGCTGGTCCCGCATGACCTCCCGGCTGCCCAGCACCCGCAGCAGCACGGACTCGTCGATCACCGCCCACAGCTGAGGGGCCTCCGGGCGCAGCAGCAACTCCGCGCGCCGGGTGCGCAGTTCGACGCGCCGGTTCACCTCGCTCGCGGGCGCGGTCGGCAGGCCCCGCTCCACCACCGCACGGGTGTAGTCGGGAGTCTGGAGCAGTCCGGGGACGTACTGGATCTCGAAGGTACGAATGGCCGCGGCCGCCTCCTGGAGTCCCACCAGGCGGTCGAACCACTCCGGCATCAGGCGCTTGTCGTACCGCTGCCACCAGCCCGGCTCACCGGCCCGCTGGAGCAGCTTGAGGAGCACCGCGGACTCGTAGTCCTCGGTGCCGTACAGCTCGAGCAGGGCGCGGACGTCGCTCTCCGACGGGGGCCTGCGGCCCTTGCCCGACTCGATCCGGGACAGCTTGGCGGGGCTGAACCCGAGGGCGCGCGCCGCCTGGTCCTGGGCGAGCCCGGCATCCTCCCGGAAACCCGCCAACTGGACGCCGACCAGCATCTTCAGCAGCGTGGGAGCCGGTTCGGACCGGTCCAGGTACGGTTCCAGGCGGGAGATGCGGTGGGACGCGGCAGACATCCTGACTCCCAGTAAACCGGCACAGAGACGACTCACACTATCGCACGCAGCGTGGCCGTATCGCATCATTCCGTAGAAGCCGGTCGCCGCACGGGAGTTGAGGCCGGTGCCACCGCACCCCCGCCCGCAGCTCACAGCAGGTGGTCGAACTCACCGTCCTTCGCGCCGGCGACGAACGCCGCGACCTCGGCCGGTGTGTAGACCAGCGCGGGACCGTCGGGATAGCGGGAGTTGCGCACCGCGACACCACCGTCGACCAGTGAGGCCACTTCGACGCAGTTGCCCTCGGCGTTGCTGTGTCGGCTCTTGACCCAGCGGGCGTCGAGCGAGCTCGCCCGCACTCCGTTCTGCACTGGTGGCACTGCTGTCTCCTTGCTGTTCACGTTCGGTGCCGGGCGCACGCGCCCGGCCGCCCGGACCGGAGGGGGCGCACATCCACAACCTCCGTGGCCCCACCCGCCCTTCGCGCAATTTCTCGTGCAATTGCACGCGGGCGCCTTCAGCGTGGATAATAGCTCCAGCGTCAACCCCCGCGGTTGCGCCCCGCCTTGACGTCGCATCAGGGAGATGCCGTGTCATCACCTGCGAAACATGTGCTCCGGCCGCCGAGCCAGGCTGTGCCGGAGGCGGGTGACGCGGGCACGGCCGGTGAGTCCCCGCGGCGCCCGGATCCCGTCGGCGCGAGACGCCCGCCCTCGCGCGGGCCCCTGGTCTCCGCCGCGTTGCTCATCGCCTGCAGCGGCGAGGGGTTCGCCCGGGCCCGTGCCTTCACCCGCGAGACCCTCGGCAGCTGGTCCATGGGCCACCGCAGCGACGACGCCGCCCTCGTGATCACCGAACTCGCGGCCAACGCCGTGGCCCACGCGGTGCTCCGGCCCGCGGCGGACGGCGCGGCCGAGGTGTGGCTGGGGTTGTCCCTGGACCCCACCCACCTGTTGGTCACCGTCTCCGACCCCGGGGACGAACCACCCGCGTACACGCCCACCGACGACCGCGCCCTGCGCGAGCACGGCCGTGGGCTGTACATCGTCGACGCCCTGGCGGAGGAGTGGGGCTGGACCTCGCGGCCTCCGGCCGGCAAGACCGTCTGGGCCAAGCTGTCGACCGCCCCTCCTCCCTGACATGACCGCCGCCGAAAGGTCTCACGCCATGCGCACCGCTCCGGACCAGCCGAGCCACGAGCGCACCAGCAGCCCCGCCACCGCCGGGGTGGCGCGCACCACGCCCCTCACGGCGCTGAGCCGGGTCCCCTGGGGCGAGATCCAGGACTCCACCGGCAATGCGGCTGCCATCCCGCTCCTCCTGAACAGCGTCGCCTGGGGCGATCCCGACACCGCCAGCGCCGCGCTCGGCGATCTGCGCCGGCGGATCTGCCAGTTCGGCTTCGTCGTCGAGCAGGCCACCGCCGCCACGGTCCCCTTCCTGTGGGAGCTCGCCCAACTGCCCCAGGTGACCTGCCGGGCCGAGATCATCCACCTGCTCAGGAGCATCGCCGGGGCCCGTCAGTGGGAGAGCACGGCGGCCGTCTACCCCAAGCTGCTCAACCACCGCGAGAACCCGGTGGTCTGGGAGCGCCAGGCCCGCCAGGCCGTGCGCGCCAAGAGCGGCGCCCTCAGCACTCTGCTGGCCGACGACGACACCGAGATCGCCCACGCCACCACGGAACTCGCCCGCACTCTGGACGAGTAGGAGGCCGCTCGGCCGGCTGGTGTATCCCTGGTCGACGAGGGGGAGAAAGCGCTTGCCCCCACATCTGCCACCGGGGAGGACCGCCGACGATGGCATCGTCGCTGGAGAGACCGCTCGACCACCGCTATCGGGGCGAACACCCGATACGCACACTCGCCTACCTGTTCCGCGCCGACCGCCGCCGACTGGCCGCGGCCGTCGTGGTCTTCACCGTCAAGCACAGCCCGATCTGGCTGCTGCCCCTGATCACCGCGTCCATCATCGACACCGTCGTCCAGCACCAGCCGGTCTCCCGGCTCTGGACCAGCGTCGGCGTCATCCTGTTCATCCTGCTGATCAACTACCCCCTGCACGTCCTCTACGTCCGCCTCCTGTACGGCAGCGTCCGCCGCATGGGAACCGCCCTGCGCTCCGCCCTGTGCACCCGCATGCAGCAGCTGTCCATCGGCTACCACTCACGCGTCAGCGCCGGAGTGCTCCAGGCCAAGGTGGTGCGGGACGTGGAGACCGTCGAGCAGATGGTCCAGCAGACCGCGGAGACCGGCCTCGGCGCGATCACCGTGCTGATCGGCGGACTGGTCATCATCGCCGTACGGACACCGGAGTTCCTGCCCGTCTTCCTCGTCGTCGTGCCCGCCGCCGCCCTCGTGGTCGCCCGTCTGCGGGCCCGGCTGCGCACCCACAACGAGCACTTCCGGCACGAGGTCGAGACCCTCTCCTCACGGGTCACCGAGATGACCCGCCTCATCCCGGTCACCCGCGCCCACGGCCTGGAGAACAAGGCGCTGCGCCGCATGGACGGCACCCTGCGCCGCCTGCTCACCTCAGGCAACCGCCTCGACCTGGTCAACGGCCGCTTCGGCTCGCTGGCCTGGGTCGTCCTCAACGTGGTCGGCGTGCTCGTCCTGGCCACGGCGGCCCTGGTGTCGTACTACGGCGTCTGGGGCGTCACCGCAGGCGACGTCGTCATGCTCAGCGCCTTCCTGACCACCCTCACCAACTCCACGACCACGCTGGCCGGGCTCGCCCCGGTCATCACCAAGGGCCTGGAATCCGTCCGTTCCGTCGGCGAGCTGCTCCAGGCGCCCGAGCGGGAGGACAACGAGGGCAAGGCCCGGGTCGAATCGGTGCGCGGGGCCGTCGAGTTCCAGGGCGTGGAGCACGCGTACGACCACGGACGGCCCGCCGTACGGGACTTCACCCTCTCCGTCACCCCCGGCGAGACCATCGCCCTGGTCGGCGCGTCCGGCGCGGGCAAGTCCACCGTCCTCAACCTCGTCATCGGCTTCATCCGGCCCACCGCGGGCCGGCTGCTGCTCGACGGCACCGACATGAGCACCCTCGACCTGCGCACCTACCGGCGTTTCCTGTCCGTCGTACCGCAGGAGTCCATCCTCTTCGACGGCACCGTCCGGGAGAACGTGGCCTACGGCATGGACGACGCCGACGAGGAGACCGTGCGGGCCGCCCTGCGCGACGCCAACGCGCTGGAGTTCGTCGAGCGGCTGCCGCGGGGCCTGGACACCCTGGTCGGCGAGCGCGGCGCCCGGCTGTCCGGCGGGCAGCGCCAGCGCCTGGCCATCGCCCGGGCCCTGATCCGCGACCCGCGGGTCCTGGTGCTCGACGAGGCGACCTCGGCCCTGGACACCCGCTCCGAGGCGCTGGTCCAGCAGGCACTCGCCCGCCTGCTGCACGGCCGTACCACCTTCGTCGTCGCCCACCGGCTGTCGACCGTACGCGGCGCCGACCGGATCGTCGTCATGGGGGAGGGGCGGATCCTGGAGACCGGCACGCACGAGGAACTTCTGCGCCGCGGCGGCGCCTACACCGCGCTGCACGCCGGACAGCTCGCCTGAACCACCCGCCCGCCGGGTGTCACGCGGCGCTGCTGCGGGGCACCCGGCGCGGGCAGGTCGAGTCGTGGTCGGTGCCGCAGCTCGTCCACCAGCGTTCGCAGCACGCGGTGTCGAGCTCGGCGCGGACGATGTCGTCGGCGGCCCCCGCGCCCGGCCCGCCCTGAGCGGCCGCGCGCCTTCGCATCTCGGCCAATGCCCGCCGCTGGTCGCAGATCACGCACTCCCGCACGACGGCGATCACCGGCACCAGGCTCGCCGCCGCGAACAGACACGCGGCCCACGGCGGCCCGTCGCGCAGGGTGACGGCCGCTGTCCAGACGAGTCCCGTGGTCGTGGCGAGGTAGAGGGCACTGAGGAGTCCTGCGGAGCGGTTCATGGGCGTATACCGTTCATGGTGCGAGGGATGCCCCTTGTTCAACGGTTTGCGACCCCTCGGGGAAGCGGGTGCGGTCGCGCGGTATTGCGCCAATTGCGTGCCGGGCGGCGGCGGATGGGATTGGGCCAGGACAGACGGGGCATACGCAGCGAAAAATCGAGAGAGGGGCACTACGTGCTCGTGCCGGACCCGAAGGCCGTCAGAACGCTGCTGACCCGCTACGCGTCGCTGAGGATCGCGCAGGCGGAGCGGGAGAGGCCGGCGACGGCCCGTGAGCTGGCCGACGTCAGCTACACACTGTGCGTGATGATGGGCACCACCGACGTCGGTGAGGCGGTTGCCAGGGCGGACGCCCTGCTGCCCGCCGTGGGAGGTGCGGACCCCGAAGGGGAGAGCGGCCTGCCGCTGGCCGTCTGAGAGGACAGGGGCCCGAGCAGGACGCGGGCCGACGACGCCGGACCCGGCGGGCGGTCAGGACAGCGCCGCCGCCGGGACCGCGTCCTTCGCGTGGAAGGCCGCGCGGTAGGCCTGCGGCGTGGTCCCCACCACCCGGCGGAACCGCTCGCGGAACGCCGTGGGGGAGCCGAACCCCGCCTGCCGCGCGATCCGTTCGACCGGGTGCGAGGTGTTCTCCAGCAGGTACTGGGCGCGCCGCACCCGGGCCCGCAGCAGCCACTGCAGGGGCGTACTGCCCGTCTGCTCGCGGAAGCGGCGGCTGAAGGTGCGCTCGCTCATTCCCGACCGGGCCGCCATCGCGCCCAGGGTGATCTCGTGGGCCAGGTTGTCCTCGACCCACTCCAGCAGCGGCTCCAGCGTCGAACCCCGGGGCACCGGCGGATGGTCGTACACGATGAACTGCGCCTGTCCGCCCTCCCGTTCCAGCGGCATCACCGACATCCGGGCGGCGTGCGCGGCGACGGCCGAGCCCAGGTCCCGGCGGATCATGTGCAGACACATGTCGAGGGCCGCGGCCGCGCCGGCCGAGGTGAGGATCTGCCCGTTGTCGACGTACAGCACGTCGGGCTGCACGTCGACGGCGGGGTGGCGCTGCGCGAGTTCGTCGGCGGCCACCCAGTGGGTGGTGGCCCGCAGTCCGTCCAGGAGTCCGGCCTCGGCCAGCACGAACGCGCCCACGCACACGGACGCGATCCGGGTCCCGGCCGCCGCCGCGTCCCGCAGTGCGGCCAGGACGCGCGGGGAGGGCGGTCCGGCCACGGGGGAGCGGCCCGGCACGATGATCGTGTCCGCCTCGGTGAGGGCGTCGAGCCCGTGCTCGACCCGCAGGGCGAAACCCCCGTCCGCGCGGACCTCCGGCGACTCGGCGCACAGCCGGACCCGGTAGCCGGGGCGGCCGTCGGGCAGCCGCGTCCAGTCGAACACCTGCATGGGCGCGGCCATGTCGAAGGGGACCACGTCGTCGAGAGCCAGGATCGCCACGGAATGCATGGCCGCCACGATAGGCGGATTCCCGCCAAGGCCGTACACCGGGCTGTGCGGGCTGAACATCCTGTCAGCGGTGTTGGCGGGAATCCGTTGGAAGCTGTCGTTTCTGCCGCTGGGTGATCGTCCCGCGGGTTCCTAGGGTGGGCGGGCACCGCCGATCGCACCGGAGAAGGACACCCCGCACATGACCAAGTTCCTGCTGACCCTGCACGTGCTCGCCGCCATCGTCGCCGTCGGACCGGTGACCGTCGCGTCCAGCATGTTCCCGCCCGCGGCCCGCCGGGCCCACGAGGAGGAGACCGGGGTCGGCACGGTCCGTCTGCTGCACCGCATCTGCCGCGCCTACGCCGGTGTCGGCATCGCCGTCCCGGTCCTGGGCGTCGCCACCGGGGCCGCGATGGGCGTCCTCGGCGACGCGTGGCTGACCGCGTCCATGGCCCTGACCGCGGCGGCCGCCGGTGTGCTCGCGGCCTTCGTCCTGCCACGGCAGAGCGAACTCCTCGAGGAACTCACCGGACAGGGGAGCGTCGAACGCCGCGCCACCGTCCAACTCGCCATGTTCACCGGGGTCTTCAACCTGCTGTGGGCGACCGTGACCGTTCTGATGATCGTGCGGCCGGGGTCCACCACCGGGGCATGAGGGCCCTCGGACCGTCAAGCCCGACGGCGGAATTCGCACGTCGGTGCGTGGGGGCGCCTAGACTCGACAGTCGTGCCCACGCGCGTGGGCCGCGAAACGAAAGGCGCGTTGACGGGTGTTCCAGGATTCCCCCATCTACGACCGACTCGTCGCCGAGCGCGGCGACGTCCCCGCTCTGACCCGCAGGGAGGCCGAGCGCGTACGCAGGGAACTGGAGTACGTCATGCGGCCGTACCAGTCCCTCATGGCCCCGCCCGCCGCCCCCGAGCGTCCCGCCTCGCCCGGCCAGGGCTGGGTGCCCGCCCTCCCGCCGGCCGCACCCCGGCCCTACTGAAGCGGCCCTGCCGACCCAGCCGTACTGACCCGGTCCCGCCGACCTGGGCCTGCCGACCCAGCCGTACTGACCCGGCCTCAGTTGACCACCGAACCGGCCCCGTTGGCGGAGGCGCGCTCCTCGGGACCCGGCCGGGACAGCCATGCGGCGATGCTGCGCGCGATGGGCTGACCGGTCTCCACCTCCACGAAGCCGAACTGCCCCGACTGGTTGCACTCCAGGAACCACCAGGTCCCGTCCCCGTCCTCGGCGAAGTCGAAGGCGCCGTACGCCAGTTCGGCCGCCTTCAGATAGTCCCGGACGGCCGCCGCCACCCGGGGCGGGACGTCCACGGGCTCCCAGGAAGAGGTGGGCGAGGCGAACCGGACGTCCACCTCGTCGTCCGGCCCGGTGGCCTTCCGGGCGGCCAGCATCGTCTCCCCCACGACGGTCAGGCGGATGTCGGCCCGCTTGGCCACCCGCCGCTGGAGCAGGGTGGGACCGTACGCGACGGCCGCGAAGTCGGTGTCCGGATCGACCCGGCTGGTCGGCACCGCCCGCGGCGGATCCTGCGGATGCGCGCCGGAGACCGGCTTGACCACCAGATCGGGATAGCGCTCGGCGAACTCCCGGGCGGCCTGCGGGAACGTCGTCACGATCGTGGCCGGCACGGGCAGGGCGCAGCGCTGGGCGAGCCGTAGCTGCCAGGGCTTGTACCGGGCCCGGCGGGCCGCGTCGGGATGGTTCATCCAGCGGGCGTCACTGCCCCTGAGCATCCCGTACAGCGCCTGGTCGGACTCCTCGGTCAGCCAGTCCGAGGGCGCGGCGGCCCGCGCCGCGGGGGTGCCCGGGCGGCGGACCCAGATCGAGCGCAGCCCGGAGATGCCCACCAGGCGTCCGCCGGCCGACAGATGGCCGCGGAAGCGGCCGTGCACGTACTCGCCGGACAGCGCTACCCCGTCGGTGAGATCGGCCGGATCGAGCCGGACCACCGGAACCCCCGTGGCGTTGAGGTGCACCACGACCATGTCGGCCGTCACATCCTCTTCGCAGGTCAGAATCAACACGGTCATCAGTCGTCGACCTGTGTTCAGTCGTCGAAGTGAGTCTTGGAGCCCGCCGTGGAGGTGGTGGTCCCCAGCTCTCGCATCAGCGCGTGGTCGCGGGCCGCGACCCGCCCGTCCATGAGCACGTTCAACTGCCGTCCGGTGTCGTAGACGTACGGAGTGGTCGCCTCCAACGCCGCTGCCGGACGTGCGTAGTTGAGCGCGAACGGTTGCATCGTCTCTCCCTCGCCGGTACTGCCTCTAGCGGACGGCCGTCTCCCCACGACGCCGCCGGGTCACCGACTTGCTTCGGTCCCCAGAGACTTATACGAATCGAACGAGTGATTGGTTTCGTTACGCTGCGTAATCACGGTCGGCGCGGGGCCTCACGGTCTCCCTCGCCGAGCCGCAGGGCGGCCCGGTCGGCGGGAGAACCGCGCAAGGTGCGCAGCGCGAGCAGCAGGACGCCGATGTCGTCGAGGTACACCGGGTCCGGCACCAGATCGGTGGGCAGCACGAAGTACAGCAGCGCGCCCCAGAAGACCCAGCGGGGCCCGGTGGGAAGTCCGGCCCGGCGCAGCCCGCGCCGGGTTCTGACGAGCCGTACCAGCAGTCCCACGGCCACCGCCAGCGCCAGCGCCGCGAGCACCGCGACGACGACGATCAGTGCTGTGGTCGAATCCACGGGCCGACCTCCTCCTCGGGGCGCCCGACGGCGCACTGTCTGACGGATTCCCGCTTCCGGCCTCCCTAGGCTCGCCGGGTGCGGCACTCACACCCGTGGGTCATCCGAGTGGCACGCCGTCATGGACCCGCTTACGAATGGAGACCTCAATGTCGCGGTCGCACGACGGGGGCGCGTAGCAGCGACCGCACCCTGTGTCTGGAGCAGAAGCATGACCACCGGCCCGTCAGCAGCCCACCCGAACGAACCCGCCATACCGATCGAGACGGCGTACGGCGACACCGTCGGCGACCTGGTGCGTGCCGCCGTGGCCGACCGTCCCCTGGAGGACGTCGTCCACCTCATCACCCTGATGGAACAGTCGCCCCAGTACGCGCAGGCCACGGTCGCGGCCCTGCGTGCCGTCGGCGTGGACCGGTCCGTGGACGACGTCACCCGGCTCGTCGCCCTGCTCACCCGGCCGCCCCGCGACCCGGACAGCGCCGACGAGGCGATCCGGGCCGCCGCCGAGTCCCGTCCCGTGGAGGACGTGACCCGCCTGGTGGCCCTGCTCAACCGCTCCGAACTGCAACCCCACTGCGGACAGGAGGCGGTGCGGGCGGCCGCGACCGGACGGCCCGTGGAGGAACTCGTCGAGCTGATCGGCCGGCTGGCGCAGGACCGGCCCCCGCAGCCGGCGTACGAACCGTCCGGACCGTTCCTGTCACCGGGGTCGCCACCGGAGTACGAGGTCCCGGGCCCGGGCGTCTTCCCGGCGCCGCCGCCGCATCCGCCCACGCCTCGGCGGGCCGCGCGGACTCCGGCCTGGCCCGGCCGGCTCGCCGCCCTTTTCCTGCTGGTGTGCGGTGTGCTCTGCTTCCCGGCGCACCGGGACGGGGCGTCGCTGCCGGTGTACGGGTTCGCCCTCGGCGTCTCGGTCCTGTGTGCCGTCCTGGCTCTCCTGTTGGCCCTGCGGCCCGTCGTCCCCCTGCTCGCCCTGGCGGTGGTCCTGCCGGCCGGTGTGGCCGCGGGCCGGCTCCTCGACGGTCGGCTCCGCTCGGCGGGCCTGTCCCAGGCGCTGGAGCTCCCGCTCGCCCCGGCGTGGCTCGCCGGTACGGCGGCGGTGTGCGCGTCCCTGGCGGCGCTGGCCGCGCTCGTGGCGCAACTGGCGGTGCCGGCCCGGCCGGAGAGGGCGCTGCCGGAACGGCGGTTGCCGGAGCGGCCGGTCCGGGAGACGGCGGATGCGCCGCTGACGCCGTAGCGGACGGTGGTCGGCGGTTGCCCGGGTCTCGCGAGTCGACGCTGAGGCAGCTCGCAGGAGCTGTGAGCCCTTCTGAGCCCGCTGTCCCGCTATGAGCCGCCCCTCTCCCGAACCCCGCCGAGCACGCGGTCCGGTGTGAGGGGCAGCTCGCGCATGCGGGTGCCCGTGGCGTGGAAGACGGCGTTGCCGATCGCGGCCGCCGTCCCCACGATGCCGATCTCGCCGACGCCCTTGCTGCCCATGGGGTTGAGGTGGGTGTCGTCCTCGTTGATCCAGTGCGCCTCGATGTCGGGCACGTCGGCGTGCGTGGGCACGTGGTACGAAGCCAGGTCCGACTCGGTGAAGTCGCCGAACGCGGCGTCCATCGTGCTGCCCTCGGTGAGGGCCATGCCGAGCCCCATGGTCATCGCGCCGACGAACTGGGAGCGCGCGGTGCGGGAGTTGAGGATGTGCCCGGCGGCGTACACCCCCAGCAGCCGGCGCACCCGGGTCTCCCCGGTGACCGTGTCGACGGTGACTTCCGCGAAGTGCGCGCCGAAGGCGTGCCGGGCGTAGGGGCTGTCGGCGTCGGCGCGGCCCTCGGTGTCGGCACGGACCTCGATCCCCTCCGCCGGCAAGGGCGCCTCGGTGAGGCGCTCCGCGAGCCGGGCGCACGCCTCGTGCACCGCCCAGCCCCAGGACGCCGTGCCCGACGAGCCCCCGGCCAGCGACGCGGCGGGCAGATCGGTGCTGCCCACCTCGGTCCGCACCCGGTCCACGGGCACGCCGAGCGCGTCCGCGGCGATCTGCGCGAGGACGGTCCGGGCACCCGTGCCGATGTCGGCGGCGTTGATCCCCACCACGAAGGTCCCGTCGGGCAGTGCCCGCGCCACCGCCGTGGACGGATGGACCAGCACGGGATACGTGGCGGCCGCCACCCCCGAGCCCACCAGCAGCGGGCCCTCGGTGCGGGAGCGCGGTCGCGGGTCCCGTTCGGCCCAGCCGAAGCGCCGGGCGCCCTCGCGCAGACACTCCACCAGATGCCTGCTGCTGAAGGGCTTGCCGCTGTCGGGCTCGGTGTCCGGTTCGTTGACGATCCTGAACTCCACCGGATCCATGCCGAGTTCGACGGCCAGTTCGTCCATCGCGGACTCCAGGGCGTACATGCCGGGAGCCTCGCCGGGGGCCCGCATCCAGGACGGGGTGGGCACGTCGAGGGGCGCCACGCGGTGTGCCGTACGGGAGTCGGGGGCGGCGTACATCACGCGCGCGGGCACCGCGGCCTGTTCCACGAACTCCCTGACGCGCGAGGTGTGGGTGGTGACCTCGTGAATCAGGGAGGTGAGCCGTCCATCGGGGTGGGCCCCGAGGCGCAGCCGGTGCAGGGTGGGGGCGCGGTGTCCGACGACGGCGGGCATGAGGCGGCGGGGGAGTGCCAGGGTGACCGGCCGTCCGGTGTGCCGGGCCGCCATCGCGGCGAGCACCACGTCCGGGCGGGGCGTGCCCTTGGAGCCGAAACCGCCGCCCACGTGCTCGGCGTGGACGGCGACGTGATCCTCCGGGATGCCGAACAGGCCGGCCAGGACGGTGCGTACGGTCGTGGCGCCCTGGGTGGAGGTGTGCACCGTGAGCCGCCCGTCGTGCCACTGGGCCGTCGTCGCGTGCGGTTCCATCGGGTGGTTGTGCAGCGGCGGCACCCGGTAGTCGGCGTCGATCCGGACCGGGGCGGAGGCGAACGCGCCGTCGGGGTCGCCGAGTTCACGGGTCCCCGGGTAGCCGTCGTTGGCCTGCTCGGGCGCGTACCCGTCCGGGTGGGTGACGGTCAGGGTGACGTCGTGGTCCTCCACGGAGTAGTCGACGCGGACGGCGGCGGCACCCGCGCGGGCGGCCTCCAGGGTCTCGGCCACCACCAGGGCGACGAACCAACCGCGGTGCGGGACACGGGAGTCGCGCAGCACGGCGAGCGTGGCGTCGTCCGGCTCGGACAGTTCCGGCGCGTTCTCGTGGGTGAGCACGGCCAGGACCCCGGGCACCTCCAGGGCGGCCGAGGTGTCGATGCCGGTGATCCGTCCCCGGGCGATCGTGGCGGGCACCGGCCAGGCGTGGGTACGGCCGGGACAGGGCTGTTCGGCCGCGTAGCGGGCGGTGCCGGTGACCTTCTCGCGCCCTTCGCGGCGCTCTACGGAAGCGCCCAGCGCGGGCGAGGAGGCTGGGGCGGTCGTGGCCGGGGCGGTGGCGTCCATGGCGTCCTCCTCAGGTCCTGGCGGCCGCGGTGAGCCGGGTCAGGACGTCCAGGGCGAGCGAGCGCGCCAGCGGGACCTTGTAGGCGTTGTCCCGCAGCGGTTCGGCGGCGGCGAGCTCCAGGTCGACCGCGTGCTCGAACGCGGCCGCCGTGGGCGCGGCGCCCACCAGCGCCTGCTCGGCCCGGCGGGCCCGCCACGGTCGGTGGGCGAGCGCGCCGAAGGCGATCCCGGCATGGTCGACCACCCCGTCCGTCACCCGCACCACGGCGGCCACCGAGGCGAGCGCGAAGGAGAACGACGCCCGGTCCCTGGCCTTGCGATAGGCGGACGGCAGCCCGGCACCGGTCACCGGCAGCAGCACCCCGGTGACGAGCTCGCCCGGCAGGATCTCGGTGTCCCGCTCCGGATGGCTCCCGGGCAGCCGGTGGAAGTCGGCCACGGGCACGCTCCGGGCGCCCTCGGTGCCGTACAACTCGACACGGGCGTCCAGCGCGGCGAGCGCGACCGCCATGTCGGAGGGGTGGGTGGCGATGCAGTGCGGGGAGTGGCCGAGCACCGCGTGGTCCCGGTGCACGCCCTCGCGTGCGCCGCAACCACTGCCCGGGGCCCGCTTGTTGCAGGGTTTGGAGACGTCCTGGAAGTAGGGGCAGCGGGTGCGCTGGAGCAGGTTGCCGCCCGTGGTGGCCGCGTTGCGCAACTGCCCCGAGGCGCCCGCGAGCAGGGCCTGGGACAGCACGGGGTAGCGCTCGCGCACGGCCGGATGGGCGGCGAGGTCGCTGTTGCGGACCGTGGCACCGACGCGCAGTGAACCGTCGGGCAGCTCCTCGACCTGGTCCAGGGGCAGGCGGCTGACGTCGACCAGCGCGTCGGGTCGTTCCACGCCGAGTTTCATCAGGTCGACCAGGTTGGTGCCGCCGCCGAGATAGCGGGCGCCGGGGCGGGCGGCGAAGAGTTCGGCCGCCTGTTCGGGGCTGGTGGCCCGTACGTAGTCGAAGGTCTTCACCGGATCACGTCCTCGACCGCGTCGACGATGCGGGGATAGGCGCCGCAGCGGCACAGGTTGCCGTTGAGCCGCTCGCGGATCTCGTCCCGGTCCAGCGGTACCGGAGTGCCGGCGGGGGTCTCGCCGGTGACGCGCGAGGGGTGGCCCGCGGCGGCCTCGTCGAGCATGCCGAGCGCCGAGCAGAGCTGGCCGGGGGTGCAGTAGCCGCACTGGAAGGCGTCGCGGTCCAGGAAGGCCTGTTGCAGGGGATGCAGGTCCTCCCCGTCGCCGGCGAGGCCCTCGACGGTGCGGACCTCGCTGCCGTCCAGGGCGACCGCGAGCAGCAGGCAGCTGTTGACGCGGCGTCCGTCCACCAGGACCGTGCAGGCGCCGCACTGGCCGTGGTCGCAGCCCTTGCGGGCACCCCACAGCTCCAGGTCCTCACGCAGCACGTCGAGCAGGACGCGCCGGTGGTCGACGAGGACGGTGTGGGGTTTGCCGTTGACCGTGAGTGTCGTCTCCGAGCAGGTGGCGCTGTCGTCGTTCTCGCCGCTCATGATGACGGTGTCCTTCCGGCCGGGCCGAGGTGCCGTCCCCACCGCGTATCCACAGTCGGCGCTCTGACACCTCCCGTCTCCCGGAAGAGCATCCTGCCTAGGCTGGCGTGCATGAACGCCGACGTACTGCGTGCCGCCTACGAGGCCTTCGCCGCCGTCGTACGCCCCCTGGGCGACGAGGAGTCCTGGCGGCCCACCGGCTGTACCGGCTGGGCCGTCCGGGACCTGGTCTTCCACTGCGCCGGGGACGCCCAGCGCGCCCTGGTCGCACTGCACACGCCCGCGGCCGGGCCGCCCGACCGGGACGCCGTGACCTACTGGCGGGACTGGGCGCCGAACCCCGTGGGCGCGGCGAACGGGCGGCGCTGGAACCGGGTGAGCGCCAGCATGTTCCTCGACTTCCGCGAGCTGCGCGAGCTGTACCTGGAGACCACCGCGGCCACGGTGCGGGCTGCGGCGGACACCCCGGCGGAGCTGCTGGTCCGTACCCAGGGCCATGTCCTGACCGCCGCCGACCTGGTGTCCACCCTCGCCGTCGAGGCCACCGTCCACCACCTGGACCTCGTCACCGAACTGCCGGACGCGCCCGGCCCGGCCCCCGCAGGACTGGCCGCGGTACGGGCCACCCTCGACGGGCTCCTCGGCCGGCCCCTGACGCTCGACTGGAGCGACGAGCACTACGCCCGCGCGGGCACCGGACGCACGCCCCTGACGGACACCGACCGCCTCACGCTGGGCGCCGACGCGAACCGTTTCCCGCTCTTCAGCTGATCCGCGCTGGGCGCCGACGCGGGCCGCTCGTCGCTCTTCGGCCAACCCGCTCTCGGCGCCGGAGCGGCCGCTTCCCGCTCCTCAGCCGACCCGCTCGTCCGGGTCCTCGTCGCGGCCCGTCGGCCGCAGCGTGTCCTTCCAGCGCCCGAAGGTCCGCGTGAGCTGGTGCAACGGTGAGCCGGTCGGCGGATCGGCCGGGGGCTCGGGCGCCGGGGCGTTCTCGCGGTAGATGGCCAGCGCCTCGTTCGCCCGCTCGGCGGCCTCCCGGTACAGGTCCCGGGACTTGGTCATGGCCTCCAGCGCCTCGGCGTACATCGCCACCAGCGCGCGCTCACGCTCGAGCTCCTCCTCCAGCGTCAGCAGCTGCCACTGCTCGCGCAGCGCGGTCACGGCCGCCTCGCCGCCCTCGGGCAGCGGCTTCGGCATCGAGGCGTAGCGCGTGACGGTCGCGATCAGCTCGGTGGGCTCCGAGCCGTCGAGGAACACATTGCGTACGGAGAAGTCCCGGCCCTCGTAGCCGGGCGGCACCGGCGTGCCGGGCAGCACCACGGCACCGCCGCGCGGCACCTCCACGCCGAAGTCCTTCACGGCCCAGTTCAGCACGCGCAGCTGATGCGGCTGCGCCCGGTGCTCGACGACCCGGTGGCGCAGGCCCGGCGGCAGCATGTCCGCCAGCGGGCGACGGCCGCCCTGGCCCGGGGTCATGGCCTCGTGGACGACGACATGCACGGCCCAACTGCCGCGCACGGCCTGCCGCAGCACCCGCCGTACGTCCTTGTCCTCCTCGGGCAGCACGCTCAGATCCCGCAGGCGCAGCCCCGTGGCGTCGTCCCGGTCCCAGAAGACGTCGTCGCTCTCGGGCCAGAACATGGTCGCGGGCGAGGGCCAGCGCAGGTCCCACGGCTGTTCCGCCTCCGCCGCCAGCACCCACTCCTGGCTGCCGCTGGAGACGGGGGACAGCGTGAGGCGGGCCCGGACGGTCACCTCGTCCCCGGCCCGCCAGCGGGCTTCGAAGACCCGCTCCGGGGTGTCGCCGGTCCCGGGCGGTTCCTGGAAGTCGTCGAGGACCGCGCTCTCCTTGAGTCGCTCCAGACTTCGGCGCAGGACGTCCGCCGCGTCGGATCCGAGATGGCGGCCGCGGGCCAGCCAGACGGTGGAAGGTGCCGTGGAGTCTGCCGTGGGAGTGCTTGACATGGGTCCATCTGTGAGAGGGGGTGGTGCGTGCCATCGCCAAGTATCGTCGCCGAGGGCCCGTGCGGGCCAGGCGGGGTCCGGCAGCCGGACAGTGCCCGCACACACGGGGCGCACAAGGTCCACACCGAGCAACCGCCTTTCACTCGTGCCCGGTTCACGGTCGGCCCGCCACAATGACCTCTCGAACAGGGCCCGCCCACCATCCGCATTGGGGCGAGCCCTGTTCGCCGTTTCCACCGGATCGGGCGTTCGGCTCGCTGAATATATCGGGAGCCGATATATTCGTGTTCATGGCACCGAGGAACATGACACAGGCGGCGTTCTTCGTACTGACCGCCCTCGCCGATCAGCCGCGGCACGGCTACGGCATCCTGCGCGAGGTCGAGGAACTGTCCGAGGGAGCCGTGCAGATGCGCGTCGGCACCCTCTACGGCGTACTGGACCGGCTCACCGCCGACGCGCTGATCGTGCTGGACCGCGAGGAGGTGCAGCAGGGCCGGCTGCGGCGCTACTACCGCCTCACCGACGAGGGCACCGCGGCCCTGGCCGCGGAGGCGGACCGGCTCGCCGCCGGGGCGAGCGCAGCGAAGCAGCGGATCGCCGAGGGGCGGCGCACCCCGGGACGTACCCCCGGGCGCACCCCCGGGCGTCCTTCCGGAACGACCGACGGCCCCGTCGCCGGTCCCGGACTCGCCGGAGGTCTGGCATGACGACCCTGCTGGAGACCCGCTACCGCGCCGTCCTGCGGCTGCTGCCCGCCTACTACCGGCGTGAGCGTGAGGAGGAGATGGTCGAGACCTACCTCTGGGACGTCGACCAGGAGACCCAGGACCAGAGCCGGCCCACCCTCGGCGAGGTGGCGAGCATCGTCGCGCTGGCCGTGCGCTCCAGGCTCGGCGCCGGCGGTGCGCCCTGCCGGTACGCCCTGCTGGGCTCGGCCGTCCGTCTCTTCGCGCTCTTCGCCGTACTGCTCCAGGCGGCCTCCGCTCTGGTCGACCGGGTGCTGGGGCTGACCTGGGCGTCCACCCGCGGCGGCAGCCAGTGGGAGCTGTTCACGGACGGCTTCACCGGTCACGGTGTGTGGGCCGGTGTCGGAGCCGTGGTCCAGTGGTTCGGGCCGCTGCTGTGGACGGTCGCCTACTTCGCCCTGCTGCGTGACCGCCGCCGTCTCGCCCAGGTGTCCGCGCTCGTCGCGGCCCTGCCCACGCTCTGGCCGCTGTTCGACCTGTGGGCGCTCGGTTTCGCGCCCTCGGACTCCGCCTATGTCGTCGCGGCCGCCGTCCTGGCGTGGTCCTCGGCGCTGGCCCTGTGCGCGGCCCACCACCGCGACGCGCCCTCGGCGGCCCTCCCCGCGGGCACGCCCGGCCTGGTCTTCGCCGCCTGCTGCGTGCTGATGGGCGGCTCGGTGGTGGCCCTGCCCGACGGGGTCGACACCGCCTGGGCGCTCGTCACCTGCTATCTCGTGGCGGCCCTCGCCTGGCTGCTGTACCGCGCCCGGAGCGGGAGCCGCGGCCCCGCCGCCGGAGAGGCCGCCGCCCTCGCGGCACTGGGGCTGCTCCTCCTGGCGGTGCGGATCACCGCGGTGTACCCGTGGCTCGACGACCTGCCCGGCACTCTGCGGGTGGGGGTCCTGACCCAGGCGGCGGCCCTGGTCGCACTGACCGCCGCGCTGACCGTCGTGAGCGGACGCGACCTGCTCAGCCGTGGTACGTGATGTACCCGTTGCCGTCGGGGTCGTTGGCGCTCTTGGTGTACTTGTGGGTGTCGGCGTGCGCGCCCGAGGGCTTGTAGAGGTAGATCGTGTCCCCGGGGTTGTTCCACATGAAGTTGCAGTTGTTGCGGTAGACGACGTTCTTCGCGTCCGAGTCGGTGCCGTGGCCGCCGCGCAGCTTCACGTAGTCGCCGGGCTGGAGCGAGTGGCTCCTGGTGAACGTGAACTTGTTGCCGGTCGCGTCCTTGACGACGTAGCCCTTGAGGTTCACGGTCGCGGTCGACGAGTAGTTCTTGATCGTCAGGTACTCCTCGTCGGTGTTGCCGGTGGTGCAGTTGTTGGAGTCCCGGCCCGGGGCGTCGTACTGGATGCCCTTGATCTTGAGCGCCGACGAGTACTCGGTGGCATGGGCCGGGATCGCGCTCAGCGCGGTCAGCGCGCCCGCGGCCGCGACGGCGGCTATGTGTCCTCTGCGCATCGAAAAGCCCCCCTGTGAAGGTCTGGTGAAGAAGGTCTGGAGCGTATACAACCCGGACCGCCAGGGGGGCTTTTTCGGAGAAATCAGTAACCGACTCGGAATGTCGCGTCCTGCTGGTCCGTGGCGGTGGAGATCGGGTCGATGCGCAGGACGTAGTCGGCGTGCCGGAGGTAGCGGGTCGGGTTGTTGTACGAACGGAAGGACGCCCAGCTCGCGTCCGCGAGGCCCGCCGTGCGGGAGAAGGTGGCGTCGCCGGCGAAGGTCGACGTGCCGTCGTTGACGTCGAGCCGGAGCTGGTAGTTGTAGTGCCGCAGATAGCGGTCGGGGTAGTTGACCGACCGGAACGAGACCCCGGAGCTGTCGGCGAGACCCGGGACGAGGGTCCACAGGGAGTCCTTGTACGGCTCGATCGGGTACTCGTCGATCCGGCCCACGTAGTCGGCGTGCCGGACGTAACGCGCCGGGTAGTTGTAGGACTTGAGCCGGTTCCAGGCCGGCGCGCCCCACCTGGTGAGCAGGTTGGTGTACTCGGCCGCCGTGATGGTCGCGATGCCGCAGTGCTTGGAGTTGACCGGCTGGGTGTAGGTCCGCTGGTCGAGCGCCGTCCAGGTGCCGGTGGCCGGGCTGCTCGACTGCCAGGCGTAGAACACACCGTTGGGCGTGTAGGTGTCGCCCCAGAGCCACCAGTTCCCGTTGGTGAGTGACTTCACGACCGTCGGGGCCTCGGTGCCGCCGTGGGCGACGCCCGCGCTGAACTCGGTGAAGCTGCCCGGGTTCAGCGAGGTGGAACGCGCGGACACCAGGGTCTGGTTCTTCTTGAAGAAGAGGTAGTTGTAGCCGCTCACGCCGACGGCCATGTCGCCGTCGATGACGTCGTAGCCGGGGTCGAAGAAGACCTGCGGGGCCGAGGCGGTGACGAAGTCGCCGGTGTAGTTCACCATGATCACGTTGTGGCCGCTGCTGTTGACCGAGGAGTAGATGACCGCGTACTGGCCCCGGCCCGCGTCCCAGAACGCCTCGGGCGCCCAGCTGTGGGTGGTCATGTCGTGGAGTTTCAGGCGCCGGTAGCCGGTGAAGGTGCGCAGGTCGGCGGAGTCCCAGACGTGGATGTACTGGCTGTTGTAGCTCCAGTCGGTGCCCTTGAGGTCGGTGGCGAGCACGACGAAGGTGCCGTCCTGCTTGCGCAGCAGGAACGGGTCGCGCAGGCCGAGGGCGCCCGCGGTGGGGGTGACCAGGGGGTTGTTCTGGTTGAGCGGTGTCCAGTTGAGCCCGTCGGGGCTGACGGCGAGGTGGAGGCCGTAGTCGGTGCCGTCGCCGAGGTTGGTGGACTCGGTGAAGTAGACCATCGCGTACGCCGAGTCGGCGGCGTGCGCGGTGCCCGCGCCGAGGGCCAGGGTGAGGGGGACGGCGGCGGTCATGCCCAGGAGGCCGCGGCGGGACAGGTGGGGGTGTGCGCTCATCGTGTCTCTCCAAGGTGGCGTGCGGGGGCACCCAGAGGTGGCGTAGGGGGATCCCAATGGCCGGTATTTCGAACGGAGTTCGGGAAATCGATCAGAAAGTAGGGCCTGGCCATGAGCGCGTCAATCGTCCGGTCGCACCTTTGTGGTTCCTGTGAACCCGTCTGTGGTTCCAGTGCACCCGGGGCGCCGGCGAGCGCCCCGGGGCGGGTGGTTCAGCGCTGGGTGTAGATGAAGCCGATCTTGTCGACCTCGTCGCCCGTACGGCCGTGGAAGCCGGCGATCTGCCAGCCGGTCGGCGCGGTGCGGGTCACGCAGTCCGAGGTCGTGGTGCCGCCGGCCAGCGTGCGGCCGAGGCTGGTCGTGAACTTGGCGTAGAAGATACGGGTGCGGCCGTCCTTCGCCCCCTGGCAGAGCTGGGCGGCGGTGACGTACTCGCCGCTGCCGAGGGTGAGGGAGGAGGCGGTGCCGCCGGTCCCGCCGTGGGTCAGCGTGGTGCCGTCGGTCAGGGTCAGGCTCATCTGGTCGACCCGGGACCCGGCCCGCAGCCCTATGGTCGTGGCGCGGGCGCCGGCGGGGACGGCGGCGATGTCGTTGAAGTAGTCGCCGTGCGGACCGCCGAACTGGTCGCTGAGCTGGTAGGCGGCGTTGCGCTGCCAGGTGAAGCCGACCGTGATCGGGTCGTGGTCGGAGAGCATCAGCCCGTCGCTGGTGAGGAACTTGGCGTGCTCGTTGTTGTAAGACGTCGCGTTCAGGGAGACGAGCTTGCTGCCCCGGTAGAGGACCTTGTCGACGACCTCGCAGGTGTTGGGCACGGTGGGACCGGTCTGGTCGCAGACCAGGGCGTCGCTGCCCTTGGCGGGCGGGGTGCCGCCGCGGACGAGCTGGACCCAGGGGTCGGTCAGGCCGTTGGCCGCGGCGAACTCGGCGATGGTGTCGCCGGAGCGGGTGTAGCGGGTGTTGGTGTCGCCCATGACGACCACCGCGTTGCCCTTGGAGTGGCTGTTGATGAACGCGGTGAGCTGGTTGAGGTTGTCCGCGCGCGAGGCGAGGTCGCCGTCGTTGGTGCCCGCGTTGGTGTGCAGGTTGTAGAAGTCGACGTAGACACCCTCGGCGAGGCGCTCACGCATGAAGGTGAAGCCCTTCGGGGTCAGGCAGTCACCCGAGTCGTACTGGCAGGAGTTCCACCGCACGCGCTCGAAGTCGTCCACGTCGTAGGGGATCTTCGAGAGGGTGTTGAGACCGCTGCCGATGCCGGCGCCACCGCTGGTGGGGGTGCGGTAGGCGTGGTTGGTGTCGCCCGCGTAGAGGTAGGCGTGGTAGTTGAAGTCCTCCTCCACATGGACGATGTCGTACGGCGCGATCCGCTGGCCGATCGCCGTGGTGCTCGGCTCGCGCGGGGTCGGGGCGCTGGAGATGGCCTCGGGCAGGCCGGCCACGTTGTAGCTGAGGACGCTGAAGCTGCCCGAGTCGGCGGCCGAGGCGGCCGGGGCGGCCGCGGTGAGCCCGCCGAGGACGGCGGTGGCCGCCGCCAGACAGGCGAGGAGTCTGCGCATGGGGAGTGTCTCCTGAAGGAGTGGCGCGGGTGGAGTGATGCGGGCGGGACAGAAGTTACCGCCGGTTACCCCATGTTGTCGCCGTCTCGTGCATCCATCTTCCGTCAAGTCGCCCGCCTCTGAAGGGGTGTTGGGGCCTCCCGCCCGCGTTCGTTCACCTCCGCTTCAAGCGCGGTGGCTGAATCTCGCCCCTGTGGATGTCGTGGGTCCAGATCGAGAAGAGTTGTGGAATTTCCGCGCGGCATATCTGTCTACGATATGAAGAACGTAGGGAGAGGGAACGCGCGTGAGTGAACCACCAGTCCTCGTCTGCCCTGAGTGCGGGGCGCCCCGGGCTGCGGACGGCACTCCCTCCTGCACGTGCGCGCACCGCGCCGCCGAGGCGCACCTGGAGTCCCGTACGGCCGAGGCGGCGGCCGCCGAGGACTTCGACCCGGTACGCATCCGGCCGTTCGTGGAAGTCGGCGAGGAGCCCGCGAAGTCGGCTGACGAGCTCGAACGGCCGGTGTTCTCCGGGGACTTGGCCACCGAGGGCGAGACGGTGAAGGCGCCTGACGAGGAGCCGGCCGTCGAGTCCCCCGCCGATGCCGAACCGGCCCCTCGCGGGCGGCGGACGGTGTTCGTCGCCGGGACGGGGGCGGTCGTCGCCGTCCTGGTCACCGGCGGGTTCTTCGGCGGACTCTTCTCCTACGACGGCCCCGCGCGCGACAGTTCGGTGGCCGGCGGTGTAAGGGCCGGCGTACCGGAGGAGTCACCGTCGAGCGGCCCTTCCGTCAACTCCCCGTCTGCCACGGCTACGTCGACCGACGCGTCCGCGTCGCCCTCCTCCTCGCCGAGCGCGGCCCCGAGCGACAGCGCGACCCCGTCGGGCACGCCCACCCCGACCCTCGCCCCCTCCAGCGCCACCGCGACCGTGGCCCCGGTCCCGACCGTCTCGAACGGACAGCCCCCGGTGCTCCGTTACGGCGACCAGGGGCCCGAGGTCGTCGAACTCCAGCTCCGCCTGAAGCAGGTCGGGCTCTACGGCGGGGAGGCGGACGGCGACTTCGACCGGACGGTCGAGAGCGCGGTCAGCACCTACCAGGTCACGCGTGTCGTCTTCCAGGACGGGTCGGGGGTGTACGGCGCGGCGACGCGGACCTCGCTCGAATCCGAGACCACGGAGCCGTGACCCGGCGGACCGCGTCGGTCGAGCAGGGCCCGGTCAGGGCTGTGACCGGTGTCCGTCGGACGGATGGGACCGGTCGTAGGGGCGGGGGTAACGCGCCGGCACGTACGGGATGTAGCGGGCCGCCGAGGCCGGATCGGCTTTCGTAGCACGGGAGTTGAGT
Source organism: Streptomyces sp. NPDC057253 (assembly GCF_042669125.1). NCBI lineage: Bacteria > Bacillati > Actinomycetota > Actinomycetes > Kitasatosporales > Streptomycetaceae > Streptomyces > Streptomyces sp. NPDC057253. The sequence continues at coordinate 50,862 of NZ_JBHUXV010000004.1, forward strand.
GCTGCGGGATCGCTGTCGCGCCAGCGGCCGGTGGTGATCCGGTCCTCCAGGGTGTGCAGCGCGGCGATCTGCTCGCCCGGGCTGAACGTGCAGTGGCCCGCGTTGTCGACGTAGCGCTGCCGCAGCAGGGGTGCCGGTCCCGCGGCCGTGGCGGCCCGGCGGTAGGCGCTCTCGGACTGGACCGGGATCAGCGCGTCGCCGGTGGTGTGGATGGTCAGCTGGGGCTTGGTGAGGCGCCCGGTGAAGGTGCTCGTCCGGCTCATCCACCGGACCGCCTGGGCGTCGGCGCGGACGCGCGGGGCCTTTTCGAGGGCGTTGAGGTCGGACCTCAGGGACAGGCCCGCCTTCGCGTACAGCCCCTCGACCTCCTTGAGGTAGGGGGAGCGGTGGAGCAGGGCCCGGTAGTCGATGCCGGTGTTCCACGACATGGAGCCGCCGGCCCGGGACTCGGCCTCCTCGCGCCAGACGAAGGCGGGGAGCCGCACCAGCCCGACGACGGCCTGGTACTGCCCGGTCTGCTGGGCTTCCCAGTCGGTGGGGGCGGGCCGGGGCTGTGACGGGTCGTTCCAGCCGGGGATGTTGTGCAGGGCCGCGGCGAGCGCGATGCGGGCCCGTCCGCCGGCGGTCTGCTGCGCCCCCGCGAGCACGGCGGTCATCGCGTCGGCGGCCCCGGTCGCGGCGGCCTGGCTCGGCAGCCGGGTCAGGGGGATGTCCGAGCCGGGGGCGAGGAGTGTCCTGAGGGCGAAGACCGGGTCCAGGGTGCTGTTCCAGTTGGCGACCCCGCCCTGCACCAGCCCGCACATCGACAACGTACCGGCCAGGCGGGACGCGTGACGCTCCGCCAGGGCGGTGGTGACGAGACCGCCGTAGGAGGTGCCCCAGGCCAGGGTGCGTCCGGCACGGCCGAAGCGGGCGGTGAAGGCGTCGAGGGTGGCCAGTTGGTCGGGCACGGCCTCGGTGACGGCCCAGCCGGTGGTCGCGTACGAGGACCCGATGAGCGCGTACCCCTGGTCCAGGAGAAGGGACTTGGTGGTGTCGTCGGGCGCGTTGCGCGCCGGGTTGGGCACGCCGGCCGGTGTGTAGCCGTGGCTGTAGAGGAGGACCGTGCCGTTCCAGTCGGCGGGAACGTCCATGAGGTACGTGGCTCCTGAGGGCAGCCGGCCCTCGGCATGGACGTCCTCGGCGGCGGCATGGGCGGCCGGGGCGAGCGGGGCGGCGAGCAGCAGGGCCGCGACGGCGACGAGCGTACGGGTGCGGATGCGGTGCATCACGAGACGTGGGCTCCTTGGCGCAGTCCGTTTTTCCTGCGGTCGGGGGGACTGACACCGCGAAGGTAGGCGTGTACATTGCGGGCGTCAATGATGTGCACAACATCAATGGGCGGGTCGTGAGGTGTCTGCCGCCTCGTCAGGAGGGCCCCATGCGAAGGCGCATGCTCGGACTTGCCGTTGCGGTGATGACCCTCGCGGGTGCCGCCGGATGCGGATCGTCGGACTCCGGCAGCGGCGGTGCCTCGTCCGCGGGCGGCTCAGGGAAGACGACGCGGGTGACGGTCGGGGTCATCCCCATCGTCGATGTGGCGCCGCTCTATCTCGGGCAGAAGAAGGGCTTCTTCGCCGAGCGCGGGATCGAGCTGAAGACGGTCACCGCGCAGGGCGGGGCGGCCATCATCCCCGGGGTGGTGAGCGGGCAGTTCCAGTTCGGCTTCAGCAACACCACGTCCCTGATGCTCGCGCAGACCAAGGGCGTTCCCGTGAAGTCGGTGGTCAACGGGGCCGCGTCCAACGGCAAGGTGGGGGCCGACGTCACCGCCGTCCTCGTCAAGAAGGACAGCCCCGTCAGGTCCGCGAAGGATCTCGCCGGGCGCACCGTGGCCGTCAACACCCTCCAGAACATCGGGGACACCACGGTCCGCGAGTCGGTGCGCAAGGCCGGCGGTGACCCGACGAAGGTGAAGTTCGTCGAGATCCCCTTCGACCAGATGCCGGCCGCGCTGGACGGCGGCCGCGTGGACGCCGCGTGGATGGGGGAGCCGGCCCAGACCGTCGCCAAGGCGCAGGGGGCCCGGGTCGTCGCCTCGCCCTTCGCCGAGACCGACCCGAAGCTGACGGTGGCGACCTGGTTCACCTCGGCGAAGATCGTGCAGCAGGATCCGGCGCTGGTGAAGAACTTCACCGAGGCGATGACGGAGTCGCTGGAGTACGCCACCGCTCACCCGGACGAGGCCCGGCAGATCCTCACCACCTACACCAAGATCGGCGGCGATGTGCTGAGCGGGCTCATCCTCCCCGCCTGGCCGCCCCAGGTCGACACGGCCTCCCTGGAGAAGCTCGCCGCCCTCGGCGAGGGGGACGGCATCTTCGGCGGCAAGAAGCCGGACATCCAGGCGCTGTTCCCCTGACGGGCCGCCGCGCTGAACGGCGGCCGCCCACAAGGAAGTTCGACATCTCTCGTAGTTTGACAGTCATCGTACTGTGCGGTTGGGTCGATGACGGGCGAACGGGGTCGCCGTCGCCGTCCGACGGGAGGGGATGCGCCATGACCAGGACCGTGCTGTTCCATGAACTCGGCGGACCGGAGGTGCTGCGGATCGAGCACGTCGAGGTCGGCGCACCCGGCCCCGGCGAACTGCTGGTCCGCGTGGACGCGATCGGGCTCAACCGTGCGGAGGCGCTGTTCCGCGGCGGCCACTACATCGAACCGGTCAAGGAGTTCCCGGCCCGCCTCGGCACCGAGGCCGCCGGTGTGGTCGAGGCCGTGGGCGCCCGGGTGACGGGGTTCGCGGCGGGACAACCGGTCAGCGTGATCCCCGCCTTCTCCATGAACGACCACGGGGTCTACGCCGAGCGCGCGATCGTGCCCGCGCACGCCGTCCTGCACCGCCCGGAGGGCCTCGACGCCGTCGCGGGCGCCGCCGTGTGGATGCCGTACCTCACCGCGTACGGCGCCCTCGTCGACGTCGGCGGTATGCGGGCCGGTGACACCGTCGTCCTCACCGCCGCCTCCAGCAGCGTCGGCCTGGCCGCGATCCAGGTCGCCCGCCGCGTCGGTGCCAGGCCTCTCGCCACCACCCGGAGCCGCGCCAAGAGGGACGCCCTCCTCGCGGCGGGCGCGGCCGAGGTGATCGTCACCGACGAGGAGGACGTCGCCGGACGCGTGCTCGAACTGACCGCCGGACAGGGCGCCGAGCTCGTCTTCGACGCCGTCGCCGGACCCGGGGTCCGCGAACTGGCCCGGGCGGTCGCCCCCGGCGGCACGCTGTTCCTCTACGGCGCCCTCAGCGGCGAGCCCACCCCCTACCCGGGGTTCGACCTGGGCATGCCGGCGCTGAACATGCGCACCTACACCGTCACCCGCGAGACGACCGCCCACCCCGAACGGCTGCGCCGGGCGGTGGCGTTCGTCTCCTCAGGGCTGAGCGGCGGGGCCTTCACCCCGGTCGTGGACCGGGTGTTCGCCCTGGACGACATCGTGGCGGCGCACCGCCATCTGGAGGCGGGGACGCAGATCGGGAAGATCGTGGTGACCGTCGACCACTGACGGCGTCAGCCGCGTGCGGCCCCCCGCTCGGCCCAGAGGTCGGTGTGCCAGTCCAGGAGCCGGACGAGGCCCGCGTCCACGGCGGGCCTGGGCGCGCCGGACGGGGTGTGGGTGCCCCGGGAGATGTTGCCGCTGACGGTGATGTTGTGCTCCACACGCGGGCGGCGGAGCTTCTCGTACAGGGCGAGTGCGGTGTCCGGGTCCGGCGCGTCCCGCAGGGACTTCGCGAGGACGACGGCGTCCTCCAGCGCCATCGAGGCGCCCTGGCCGGTTGCGGGGGAGGCCGCGTGGGCCGCGTCCCCGATGAGCAGGGTCCGCCCGGAGCGCCAGGGCGTGCCGGTGGGGATCTCGGTGGCGTTGGTGACCATGAGGTCCTCGCCGGTCGCCGCGACCAGGTCCGCGGCCGGGCCGGCGTCCTTGCGCAGCAGCGGCAGCAGCAGCTCGCGCCAGTGGGCGGGCGTGCCCTGCGCCAACTCCGCGGCGGACAGCGGATCTCCGGTCACCCGGGCGAACCAGTACGTCTCCCCGTCGGGCGACACCGCGTAGCCGAACGCGGCCCCGCTGCCGCGGACCATGGTGATGCACGCGTCCGGTCCCGAGGGCGCCGCGGCGCGCGTGTAGCCGTAGAAGACGTACTGGCCGGAAGGGAACGGCCGGGTGGTGGGCGAGACCGCCCGGCGCACGGCGGAGTTCAGGCCGTCGGCGCCGATCAGCAGGTCGCCGCTCGCGCTGGCGCCGTCGGTGAAGTGCGCGCTGACGCCGTCGGGGCCGTCCTCGACGGAGGCGAGGCGGGCGCCGTGCCGCAGGGGGATGCCGCGGCGGGCGGCCTCGGCCTGGAGCGCGGTGTTGAGGTCGCCGCGGCGCAGGCACCGGTAGTTCAGCAGCGGGTCGGCGGCCTCGCCCATCGGCGCGTGCGCCACCTCGGTGCCCCGGTCGTCCAGGACCCGCAGTGAGGTCAGCGGGAAGCCGATCGCGGTGACCGCCTCGGAGGCGTCCACCTGGGCCAGCGCGCGCATGCCGTTGCTCGCCAGGGTGAGGAACGCGCCGATGTCCTCGGCCGCGTCGGGATGCGCCTCGTGCACCGCGACCTCGATGCCCGCCTTGTGCAGTGCCAGGGCCGCCGCCGTGCCGGCGACCCCGCCGCCGATGACCAGTACGCGTGCCACACCCACCCCGTTCGTCCGCGTGCGCCCGCACGGCCGTACAGGCAGGGAAGGAACGACCGGGCGCTCCCGCGGGTTCCGTGAACGACGCGACGCCGGTCGTACCGCGCCTTCGACAGGCTGCGGCACGACCGGCGTCCGGTCGCTTCCCCGCGGGTCAGCTCACGCGCCGCTCTCCCGCAGCATGTCCTCGCGCTCGACGAGCTTCACCCGCTCACGGCCCTGCGGCTCGCCCAGCGCCTTCTCGGCGGCGTCCAGCTTGTACCAGCCCTCCCAGGTGGTGAAGCGAACGTTGCGCTCGGCCAGGAACGCGTCCACGGCCTCCGGCTCGGGTGAACCGGGCGTCTGGAGACGGTCGTTCGCGAAGTCGTCCAGGAGGTTGGCCACCGTCTCGTTGGCGTCGCCCTTGGTGTGGCCGATCAGGCCCACCGGACCGCGCCGGATCCAGCCGGTGACGTACGTCGACCTCAGGTGCTCGCCGCTCTCCTGCATGACCCGGCCGCCCTCGTCCGGGACCGTGCCCGAGTCGATGTCCCAGGGCAGCTTGGGGAGCTTGTCGGAGAGGTAGCCGACCGCGCGGTAGACGGCGCTGACGTCCCAGTCCTTGAACTCGCCGGTGCCCTTGACGTTGCCGGTGCCGTCCAGGGCGGTGCGCTCGGTGCGCAGGCCCACGACCTTGCCGTCCTCGCCGAGGATCTCGGTGGGCGACTCGAAGAAGTGCAGGAACAGCTTGTGCGGACGGTCGCCGACGTCGCGGATCGCCCAGTTCTCCAGGGTCTTGGCGACCATGTCGGCCTGCTTGTTGCCGCGCCGGGTCTCGATCGAGCCCTCGTCGTAGTCGATGTCCTCCGGGTCGACGATGACCTCGATGGTGGGGGAGTGGTCCAGCTCGCGGAGCTCCATGGGGGAGAACTTCGCCTGCGCCGGGCCGCGGCGGCCGAAGACGTGCACCTCCAGCGCCTTGTTGGCCTTCAGGCCCTCGTACACGTTCGGCGGGATCTCCGTCGGCAGGAGCTCGTCGGCCGTCTTGGCGAGGATGCGGGCCACGTCCAGGGCGACGTTGCCGACGCCGAGGACCGCGACCTTCTCGGCCTGAAGGGGCCAGGTGCGCGGCACGTCGGGGTGGCCGTCGTACCAGGAGACGAAGTCGGCGGCGCCGTACGAGCCGTCGAGCTCGATGCCCGGTATGCGCAGCTCACGGTCGGCCGTCGCACCCGTGGAGAAGATCACCGCGTCGTAGAAGGCGCGCAGGTCGTCCAGGCTGATGTCGGTCGGGTAGTCGACGTTGCCGAAGAGGCGGATCTGCGGCTTGTCGAGCACCTGGTGCAGGGCCGTGATGATGCCCTTGATCCGGGGGTGGTCCGGGGCCACGCCGTAACGGATCAGTCCGAACGGGGCCGGCATCCGCTCGAAGAGGTCGATGGAGACACCGGGTTCGGCGGCCACATCGGACTTGAGCAGCGCGTCGGCCGCGTAGATCCCGGCGGGGCCGGCTCCGACGATGGCTACCCGCAGGGGGCGGGGCATGATCAGGTTCCCTTCGAGCGGTGACAGATCAACTCCAGGGAAGCCTAAGCTAAGGCAAGCCTAAGTCGGTACGGGGGTCCGATCTATGGGCTCATAAGGTCGGCTTATGGGTGGGCAAAGGGATCAAGGAGGGCTACGGCAGCGGCTGTTCCGCCCAGATGACCTTGCCCGCCGGGGTGTACCGGGTGCCCCAGCGCTCGCTGAGCTGGGCCACGAGGAAGAGCCCGCGGCCGCCCTCGTCGGTCATCGCCGCGTACCGCAGATGCGGTGAGGTGCTGCTGCTGTCGAAGACCTCGCAGATCAGGGCGCGGTCGAAGAGCACTCGTACCCGGATGGGGTCGCCGCCGTAGCGGATCGCGTTGGTGACGAGCTCGCTCAGGATCAGCTCCGTGGTGAAGGCGAGTTCGTCCAGACCCCACAGGGACAGCTGCCGCGACACCGCCGCCCGCACGTCCGACACGGCGGCCGGGTCGGCGGGGACCTGCCACTCGGCGATCCGGTCGGCGCCGAGCGCCCGGGTGCGGGCCACGATCAGGGCGATGTCGTCGATGGCCCGGGACGGCGGGCGGGCGTCCAGCACGGCCCGGCAGGTGTCCTCGGGGGAGGGACCGGCCTGCTCCAGCGCGGCGCGCAGCAGCTCCAGGCCCACGTCGATGTCCCGCTCCCGGTCCTCCACGAGCCCGTCCGTGTAGAGCACCAGACGGCTGCCCTCGGCGAGTTCCAGGTCCGCCGTCTCGAACGGCAGGCCGCCGAGGCCGAGCGGCGGACCGGCGGGCACGTCGGGGTACTCGACGGTGCCGTCGGGGTGGATCAGGGCGGGCGGCGGATGGCCCGCGCGGGCGATCGTGCACCGCCGGGAGACCGGGTCGTAGACCGCGTACAGGCAGGTCGCGCCGGTCACCGGGGAGTTGCCGCTCTCCTCCGCCTCGTCCTGGTCGATCCGGGCCACCAACTCGTCCAGCAGGGCCAGCAGTTCGTCGGGCGGCAGATCGAGGGCGGAGAAGTTGTGCACCGCCGTGCGCAGCCGGCCCATGGTGGCCGCCGCGTGCAGCCCGTGTCCCACGACGTCGCCGACCACGAGCGCGACCCGGGCACCGGACAGCGGCAGCACGTCGAACCAGTCGCCGCCCACGCCCGCCTGCGCGGGCAGGTACTTGTAGGCGATGTCCAGGGCGTCCTGCTCGGGCAGCCGGCGCGGCAGCAGACTGCGCTGGAGCGTCACCGCCATGGTGTGCTCGCGGGTGTAGCGGCGGGCGTTGTCGATGGAGACCGCGGCCCGGGTGACGAGCTCCTCGGCGAGGGCGACCTCCTCGGTGTCGAAGGGCTCCGGCTTCTCCGAGCGCCAGAAGCTGACCGTGCCGAGGACGAGGTTGCCGGCCCGCAGGGGGACGGCGATCAGCGAGTGGATGCCGTACTCCGTGACGTGGGCGGAGCGCTCCGGGTCCTGCGCGTGCCACCCGGTGGCCTCGGCGAGCCGCGGCTCCAGGACGGCCTTGCCGGTGCTGATGCCGCGGGCCTGGGGAGCGGAGTCGACCAGGGGGATGCGCTCGCCGACCTTGTACAGCGGGGCGTCCTCGCGGATGCCGCTGAGCGCGACGCGGCGCAGGGTGGTCGCCGCCTCCGGCTGCCCGCCGCTGAGCACCTCGTCGAACAGGTCGACGGTGGCGAAGTCCGCGAACCGCGGCACGACGAGCTCGGCGAGTTCCTCGGCGGTGCGGGTGACGTCCAGGCTGGTGCCGATGCCCACGGTGGCGTCGTACAGCATGTCCAGGCGCTCGCGGGCGACCTCGGCGCGCCCGGACAGGGCGCGCAGCTCGGTGGAGTCGCGCAGGGTGGCGACGCTGCCGGGCGGGCCGCCCTGGATGTCGGTGGGCCGCTGGTTGACCGCGAGGAGCCGGTCCTTGACCCGGTGCACCTCGTCGGTGGCGACCCGCCCGGAGGCCAGCAGCCCGGCGATGTCGGCGGGGAGCGCGAGGTCGAGGACGTGCCGGCCCTCGGCGTCGGCGGGCAGGTCGAGCAGCCGATGGGCCTCGTCGTTGGCGAGCAGCAGCCGGCCCTCGCCGTCGACGATCAGGACGCCCTCGCGCACGGCGTGGAGCACCGCGTCGTGGTGCTCGTACATGCGGGTCATCTCGTGCGGACCGAGGCCGTGCGTCTGGCGCAGCAGCCGTCTGCTGACCAGGGCGGTGCCGGCCGTGGCGAGGGCGAGGCCGACGGCGGCGGCCATGAGGAGCAGCGGCAGCTGCTCGTCGGCGGTGCCGCCCACCTTGGCGGTGGTGATGCCTGCGGAGACCAGGCCCACGACCTTGCCGTCGGCGTCCTTGATCGGGACGACGGCCTGCACGAGCGGGCCGATGGTGCCGGTGATGTCCTCGGTGACCACGCGCCCGGCCAGCGCGGGGCCGATGTTCCCGACGAACTTCTTGCCGATGCGGTCCGGCTTGGGGTGGGTGTAGCGGACCCCGTCGGTGTCCATGACGACGATGAAGTCCACGTCCGTCGCCCGGCGGGCCGCCTCGGCCCGCGGCTGGAGCACCGCCGTGGGATCGGGGCTCTGGAGGGCCTCCAGGGTGCCCGGCGCGTTGGCGAAGGCCTGTGCCACGGCGACGGAACGGTTGCGGGCCTCCACGGTGCTGTCGTGCCGCACCTGGAGCACCAGTGCGACCACCGCGGCCACGACCAGCAGCAGCACGATCACCACTTGCAGGACGAACACCTGTCCGGCCACGCTGCGTCCGCCGAGGGCCGCCCGCAACGGCCCCGGGCCCCGCTCGCTCCGGGCTCCGTCGCGCTCCACCCGGGTCGGCGAACTGCCCCGTGCCGGACTCTCGTGCTGGTCGGGAGTGCGGTCGGGTGTCTGGGGTGGGCGGGGGCCGCCGGGGCGACGGGCCGACCCGCCCCCGGAACGGCCCGGGAGTCGGACCATGTGCCCATGTCTACACTGCCGCGCCGCGGGAGGCGAGGGGCGTCACATGGTGTGACAGAACAGCGACAGAGCCTCCACGGAGTGCACTCGGGGCGGCTTGGGGGAGGTGTGTCGGGTGCCGTTGGTGGGGTCTGGAGGAGGGTGCCGGGTGGGCACTTGGTGGGGCTCGGTCGAGGTGCCGCGCGAACTGGGCGGAGGTGGGGGCGTACCGGGTGGGAACTGGGCGGAGGCGGGGGCGTACCGGGTGGGAACTGGGCGGAGGTGGCGTGCGTACTGGGTGGGTCCGGGGCCGAGGTGCCGCGTACTCAGTGTGACGACCCCCGCGAGGGTGTTGCCCGCCGGGTCGCCAGGAGCAGTGCGATGTCGTCCGGGCGGTCCGGGGAGTGCCGGGCGGTCGCGGTGAGGCGGTCCGCCACGCCCGCGAGGTACCGCTGGCCCAAGCGGGCGGCGGGTGCGCCGGCCTTCGCCAGGGCGACCCGCAGCGCGGTGATCCCCTCGTCGATGTCGTAGCCGGGCCGCTCCACCAGCCCGTCCGTGTACAGCGCGAGGACCGCGCCGGGGTCCACCTGGAACTCGGTGACCGGGTAGCGGGCCCGCGGATCCACGCCGAGCACCACTCCGCCGGGCAGGTCCAGGACCTGGGTACGGCCGTCGGGGCGGCGCAGCAGCGGCGGCGGATGGCCCGCGCGGGCCGCCCGGGCCAGCCCGGTGGCGGGGTCGAGGCGGATGTAGCAGCAGCTCGCGAAGAGTCCCGGGTCGAGGTCGATGAGGAGGTGGTTGGTGCTGCTCACGACCTCGTCCGGCGGCCGGTCGCCGAGCGCGAACGCCCGGACCGCGCTGCGCAACTGGCCCATGGTGGCCGCCGCCTGCACCCCGTGCCCCTGGACGTCCCCGATGACCAGGGCGAGCCCGCCGCCGGACTCGACCACGTCGTACCAGTCCCCGCCGACGTCCATCCCCGCGGTGCCCGGCAGATAGCGGCCCGTGGTCTCCAGCAGCGGGTGCGCCGCCAGCCGGCGGGGCAGGAGCACCTGCTGGAGTCCACGGGCGAGCGCGGTCTCCGACTCGTAGCGCTGCGCCTTCTCCATGGCGTGGGCGATGAGGCCGGCCAGCGCGGTGAGGACCGTGCGCTCCTCGGTGGAGAAGCTGCGGGGCCGGTCGAAGCCGAGGATGCAGGAACCGACGGCCCGGCCGGAGGCGATCAGGGGCAGGAAGGCCCGGGCGCCCTCGGTGGCGTCCAGCGCGATCCCGGGGTAGGCGGCCGTCAGCTGTTCCATCGAGTCGAAGAACATCGGCCGGCCGCTGGTGAGGGTCTCGACCCCGGGCAGGCGGGTCTCCAGTCCCACGCCGTCGAAGGGGGCGAGGAAGCCCTTGGGGAAGCCGGTCTCCCACTCCAGGTACAGATGACGGTCCTGGAGCAGATAGATCGCGAGTCTGCGGCCGCCGAACGCGGGCAGCAGCTCGCGCATCACGACGGCGGACACCTGCCGGGCGGTGACGGCCTCGTTCAGCGCGATGGCGAGGGCGATCGGCCGGTACAGGGGCGCGAGCGGGCTCCCGCCGGCCTCGGCCGCGTCGCCGCCCCCGGCAGGACTGTCCGCCACCCCGCTCGCGGGCCGCACCGTGCAGGTCAGCCGGTCGGGACCGGGGTAGATGGACAACGCCAGCCAGTCGCCTTCGTACGGCTGCGCGACGGGCTCGGTGCGATGCGGTGACGGCCCGCCCAGGGAGCGGGACGACGGCGCGAGCGACTCGGTGTCCGGGGCGGGCGTGTCCTGGACACGGGAGTGTTCGGCAAGCGCGTCCTCGGTGGGCTGTCGCCCGTCGCGAGCCGGCGCTGCGGACGGCGGGTCGGTGTCGGCGCCGGACGGCTGCGGCTCGGTGTCGGCGCCGGACGGCTGCGGTTCGGTGTCGGCGCCGGACGGCTGCGGTTCGGTGTCCAGGGTGGATTTCTGCCGCTCGGTCTCCAGGGCCGAGGTCTCGTGACCGGCGTCCCCGTTCCGCGGCCCAGGCCCGGCGCCCGCAGCGGGCAGCCGCCGTCCCGTACCCCCGGCGGAGGTCGCAGGCCCGGTCTCCCGAGCCGCCGGTTCCGGCTCGCCCTCCCGCACCGGCGGCCGTTCGAGGTGGAAGTGGACCGGGTCCGGGGCCAGGAGGGCCGCGCGCAGGTGGTCCTCGAAGTCGGGGCGGCTCAGCCAGGGCACGGCCTCCCACAGGTCGCGGCCGACGAGCTCGGTGCGGGGCCGGCCCAGGAGCTGGGCGGCGCGTGGATTGGCGTAGACGACGAGGCCCAGCCGGTCGAGGCAGAACACGCCGTCGGGCAGCAGGTCCGCCGCCGAGTCGGCCGTGGGGGCGGGACCCGGTGCCACGACCACGCCCCGGACGGAGGGCGCGGCGGGCGGCTCGTAGGCCTGCCACAGGTCCAGCAGACGCAGCGCGCCGTCCTCGTCCCGCAGGTACAGGGGCAGCGCGGGCGGGCGACCCGCGGCGGTGTCGCGCAGGGTGCCCAGGATGCGGTGCGCGTCGCTGGGGGCCACGGCGTCGGCGAAGGCCTCGACGGTGCCGGGGAACTCGCTGGGCGGCACGCCCAGGAGGGTGTGCAGATCCTCGTCGAGGGTGATGGCGGTGGTCGTCGGGTCCCAGACGAAGCGGCCGACCCGCCCCACGGACGTGGAAGCGGTGGGCGGCCGAAGGTACATGGGCTCGCCGTCCCAGGCGACCTGATCGGGGTCCTCCTCCTCCAGGGCGCGCAGCGCCGCGGCCAGCTCCTGGGCCAGCCGTACGACGCGGTCGCGCTCGGAGACCAGGTCGGCGGCGTCGGTGACGGCCGGGCGCAGCACGGTCAGCACGCCGTAGGTCGTCGAACCGCTGACGACCGGTACGTAGAGCGAGCCGAACTGGAAGGGCAGGCCCGCCGCGAACTGGGGGTAGCGGCGCATGGTCTCGGTGGCGTTCGGCAGGAGCACCTGGACGCCCAGCCGGTAGGCGTCCGCGACGGGGAAGGGCCGGTCGACGTGCAGCCGCCACCAGGGCCGGAAGAGGGGGCCGGGAAGGCCCGACAGGACGGAGAGCCTGAGCAGTCCGGGCGTGCGGGAGCGCAGATAGACCCCTCCGGCGTGGCCGCCGGCCGCACTGATCGCCTCTGTCGAAGCGTCGATCAGCAGCGCCGCCAGCCGCCCGGCCGTGGGGTGTGCGTCCTTGACGCTCCCAGTCATCGGCCCTACCTCGTCCGTGCGCCGTCCTGCGGGCGACACAGCAAGAATGCGCCACCAGGTCACCGGCCCGCACCCGGGCGGCCCATATGTATACCTCGATCACCCCACTGGACAACTGTCGGTGAGACTCTTAGGGTGAATGTCTAGTTCTGGACAATGAGTCCAATCGAGTCACGTGGGGCGGTGCGCTGCCGTGGAAGGCGTCGTGGACGGTGCGGACGAGCACCTCATCGGTGAGGCCGAGAAGATCGCCGTGGCGCTCGGGCGTATGTTCCCCGGGTTGTGCGAGGTGGTGCTGCACGACCTGCGCGACCCGCGGCACGCGGTCCGGGCGATCGAGAACAACCTCTCCGGCCGCCGGGTCGGGGACTCCGCGACCGAGCTGGGCCTGGCCCGGATCGCCGACCCGGAGTACCCGAGCGTCCTCCAGAACTACCCCAACCGCTTCCCCGACGGCCGTCCGGCCAAGAGCACCTCCATCGGGATCAAGAACGCCGCCGGGGAGTACATCGCGGCCCTGTGTCTCAATCTCGACGTGTCGGTCCTGTCGCCGGTGACCCTGGCCCTGTCGAACCTCGTGGCCACCGACACCGACCACCGGGAACAGCCCCTGGAGACCCTGCGGGACCGCACCACACGCGAACTGCGGCAGGCGGTCGAGGAGTTGGCGGCCGAGCGTGCGGCCACGCCCCGCTCGCTGAGCCGGCCGGACAAGAAGGCGCTGGTACGGCGGTTGCACCGGGACGGCTACTTCGACTCCCGCGACGCCGCCCAGACCATCGCGGACCTGCTCGGTGTGTCCCGGGCGACCGTCTACAACTACAGCAAGTGATGGCCCCTTTGTGAGGACGGACCTCTCCCCGTGACTGCCATGACCCACCCCGTGGGAGCCCCCGCGCGCACCCTGGCCGACCCCGACACCCCCTTCGCGGTCGTCGACCTCCACCGGACCCGCCGCAACATCGGGCGTCTGGCCGCCAGGGCCGAGCGGCTGGGCGTGGCCCTGCGCCCGCACGTGAAGACGGCCAAGAGCCTCGACGTCGCCGCCCTGCTGCACGAGGGCGCGCGGCCCTGCCCGGTCACCGTCTCCACGCTGGCCGAGGCGGAGGCGTTCGCCGAGGGCGGCTACGCCGACATCACCTACGCCGTCGGCATCGACCCCCACAAACTCCCGCGCGTCCTCGCCCTGTTGCGGCGCGGAGTGACCCTGCGCGTCCTCCTGGACAGCACGGAACAGGCGGAGTTCGTCGCCGACGCGTCCCGCCGGGCCGGGATCGAGGTGCCGGCCCAGATCGAGATCGACTGCGACGGCCATCGCGGCGGCCTCAGACCCGACGCCCCCGGACTCGTCGGGATCGGCCGCGTCCTGCACGAAGCGGGGTGCCTGGACGGCGTGTTGACCCACGCCGGCGAGTCGTACTTCGCTCCGACCGCCGAGGAGCGGCGACGGGCCGCGCGCGCCGAACGGGACAGCGCCGTCGCCGCCGCCGAGCGACTGCGGTCGGCCGGCCTGCCGGTGGCCACCGTCAGTGTCGGCTCCACGCCCACCGCCCACGCCGCCGAGGACCTCACCGGAGTCACCGAACTGCGTGCGGGGAACTACGTGTTCTTCGACCTGGTGATGGCCGGCCTCGGCGTCTGCGCCCTCGACGACCTCGCCCTGTCGGTCGTCGTCACGGTGATCGGCCACCGCCCCGAGTACGGCTGGATCGTCACCGACGGCGGCTGGACGGCCATGTCCCGCGACCGCGGCACCGCCGCCCAGGCGCAGGACCAGGGCTACGGGCTGGTCGCCGACCTCGCCGGGAACCTCGTCCCGGGCCTGGTCATGACGGCGGCGAGCCAGGAGCACGGCACCCTCACCGCCCGCGAGGGCGCCCGCCTGCCCGACCTGCCCATCGGGACGCGGCTGCGCATCCTGCCCAACCACGCCTGCGCCACCGCCGCCCAGCACCACGGCTACCACGTCGTCGACAGCGGCCGTACGGCCGGCGACGCGCCCGCGATCCTGGCCGACTGGCCCCGTGTCAGCGGCTGGTGACCAACCGAGGGAACCAAACCGGCCGTTGAGCCGTCGACGAGAAACACACGTCGTGTTCACCCGCCGCGGTGGGTACGAAACACCCCGACACGCCGAAGGGGCAGGGGGGATGAGCCGACCGGAAGAGCGGGGCGTAGAGTCCCGCCCCGCAGGGGAATCATCCTTGTGTGGATGGGGACTTGTGGTATTAGAGAGGCCGTTTAAGGGGTAACTACCACCACACGCGGGTGTTCAATCGTGGCGATGATCATGATGTGATCAGGGGGTGCCCCGGGCTACGTTGCCGCTGTGATCACCTCTCAACTCCCCGTGACGTCACCGCCGCTGACCGAGACCGCCGCCCTGCGGCACCTGCTGTTCGACGCACAGACCGAGATCCACCAGCCCTGGCGTCGTCTGTTCGGCTCCGACGTGTTCGCCCACCAGGAGGGGCTGACGCATGAGGAGCGAATAAAACTCTCCTATCAACGCCTACGTTCGGTGAACGCGGCGGTGCCCGATCCGCTGGCCCTGGCCCGGGACCCGGTCGCCCTCGGCGCCCTGCACGAGTGGGCCGGGGTGGTGGACCCGGGCATGACGACGATCGCCAGCATCCACTACAACCTGTTCCTCGGCAGTCTCCTCGAACACGACAGCGACGGCCGGGACCTGGGGCCCTACCTGCGCATGGAGCGCGTCGGCACCTTCCTGTGCACCGAGCAGGCGCACGGCAACGACGCGCCGCAACTGGAGACCACCGCGACCCTCGACCGGGCCACGGGCGGATTCGTGCTCACCACTCCGACGCGCGGGGCGCGCAAGTGGATGCCCAACACGTCCACGATCGGCGGCCCGAAGGACGCCGTGGTGGCCGCGCGGCTGATGATCGACGGCAAGAGCCACGGAGTCTTCCTCTTCCTGACCCCGCTGACCGACGCGCACGGACGTCATCTGCCCGGCGTGGAAGTGGAGTTGCTGCCCCAGCCGGCCAGCAGCCCGGTCGACCACTGTGCCACCTCCTTCCACGGGGTCCGGCTGCCGCCGACCGCTCTCCTCCAGGGGGACCACGGCCGGCTGACGTCAGACGGTGAACTCGTCTCCAATCTCGGCAGCCCGCGCAAACGCTTCCTGCGCTCCATCGGCCGCGTCACCATGGGCAAGCTGTGCATGAGCGCCTACAGCCTGGGCGTGACCCGGCACGCCCTGGCCGTCGCCGTGCGCCACGCCCACCAGCGCGTCACCTCCGGCATGACCAGCGGACAGCGGGTGCCGCTGTTCAGCCACCGCACCCACCACGCCCCGCTCGTGGAGGCCCTGGCCACGACCTACGCGGCCACCTTGCTCCAGCGCGGTGTCGTACGGCGGTGGGCGCAGGCCGGCGAGGGCGAACGGGAGGACGCCGAGCGGCTGGTGGCGGTCGCCAAGGGCTGGATCACCTGGCAGGCCCGGGCCGTGATGACCGAGTGCCGGGAACGCTGCGGCGCCCAGGGGCTGTTGCTCTCCAACGGGATCGCGGGGCAGCTCGCCGCCAACGAGGGCACCATCACCGCGGAGGGCGACAACACCGTCATCTGGGTCAAGGCGGCCGGTGAGCTGCTGCTCGGCGGCTTCACCCCGCGCCCGCCCAGCGAGACACCCCCGGCCGCACGGACCCTGCACGACCCGGAGTACCTGCACGACCTGATGGGCGACCTGGAGCGCATCCGTCACGAGCGGGCCCGGGGCCGACTGCGCGCCAAACGGGTGGGCTCCTCCCTCGACCGCTGGAACGGCGCCTCCGCGGCCGCACTGTCCCTGGTCGACGCCCATGTGCACCGGCTGGCCGCCGAGGAACTCCTCGCCGCGGCCGGGCGGGCCGCCGACCCGCAGGCGGGCCTGCTCCTCGACCACCTCCACCGGCTGTTCGCCCTGCGGTACGTGGCCGCGCACAGTGGTGAACTGCTCGCCCACGAGCGGCTGACCGCCGAACAGGTCCGGTACCTGCCGGAGGTGCTGGAGGCCACCGTCGCGGCGCTGGCGCCGCACGCCCTGACCCTGACCGACGCGTTCTCCGTGCTGGAGGAGGTGACGGCGGACCACCCGATGCTGCGCTCGGAGGCCAGACCGGCATGACCGTCACCGCCACACCCTGACAGCACAGCAGCCCGAGGGCCGCCGGACATCCGTCGGCCCTTCTGTGTTGCCGCCGCGAGAACTGTTTAAGGCTTGGCTTATATAAGCGATGGGTGGCATAGTGGGTCGCGTGCACGCGTTCGACGTACTCGGGGATCCGGTCAGGCGCCGGATATTGGAACTGCTCGCCTCGGGGGAGCAGGCGTCGGGCGAGGTCAGTGCCGTGATCCGGGACGAGTTCGGGATCTCCCAGCCGGCTGTCTCACAGCATCTGAAGGTGCTGCGGGAGAGCGGCTTCGCCTCCGTCCGCGCCGACGGCAACCGGCGGCTCTACGCCGTCGAGGCCGCGCCGCTCCGGGAGGTCGACGCCTGGCTGGAGCGCTTCCGGGGGTTCTGGGAACAGCGGCTCGACGCGCTCGGAACAGAGCTCGCGCGCGGAAAGCGGGAGCGCAGGCGACAAGGAGAGGTGAGCCAAGGTGAGTGAGATCGCCGACGAGATCAACCGACTGCACCGACGGGTCGGCACCCGGCAGGTCGAGTCCGGCGAGGCCCGGACCGTACTGCTGCGCCGTACGTACGACGCCGAGATCGCCGACGTGTGGGACGCGGTGACCTCCCCCGAACGCATCGCGCGCTGGTTCATGCCGGTCAGCGGCGAACTCAAGGTCGGCGGCCGCTACCAACTGGAGGGCAACGCCGGCGGCGAGATCCTCGAGTGCGTGGAACCCGAGCGGCTGAGGGTGAGCTGGCTGTACGGCCCCGACCCCGGCTTCAGCGAGGTCGAGGTGCGCCTCACGCCCGAGGACGGGGAGCGCACCGTACTCGAACTCGAGCACGTGGCCGTCGTACCGGACGAGTTCTGGGACCAGTTCGGTCCCGGTGCCGTCGGAGTCGGCTGGGACCTCGGGCTCTACGGGCTCCGGCTGCACCTCGCGGGCGGCGGGCTCAGCAAGGAGGAGGCCGCGACCTGGCACACCACGCCCGACGGGAGCGCCTTCATCACCGGTTCGGGCCAGGCCTGGGGCGAGGCCTACGCGGCCTCCGGCGCGGACGCGGAGACGGCCGCCAGGACGACGGCCGCCACGATCGCGTTCTACACCGGAACCGAGGCCTGACCGGCTCAGGCGGTACGCAGGGTGCGCTTGGCGAGGTCGTACGCCGGGAGCATCTCCTCGTGCTCCTCGGTGTCCAGCCCGCCGAGATGCAGAACCACGGGGCCGTCCGGGGTGACGACGGCGAGAGCGCGCTCCTTCTTCGTCTCCTCCAGAAGCTCGCTGGTGTAGAGGTACTCCACCTCCACCCCGGTGAGGCCGCCGGACGTGAAGGTGCCGTACTTCTCCTCGCTCGCGCCGTCCTCGCCCGCGACGAAGGCCTTCAGGACGCTCCGGGCGTCAGCGTCACCGGACTTGGCGGTCCACACCCGCAGAAAGCCGATGTTGCCCGCCGGCTTCGCGTCGATCTCGCACGCCAGGCTGACGGGCCCCTGACGCAGCGGCGCCTCGACGGCCTCGGCCTTCCAGCTCTTCGCCGTGTCGAAGGTGACGGGCAGTTCGCACGCCGAGCCGGCGGCGCCGATCGTGCCGCCGCCGCTCGCGGCCGTGTCGGCCGCACCGGACGCCTTCGCCGGCGCCGACGGGCTCGCCGACTTCCTGGAGTCCCCGTCCCCGGCCTCCTCCCCGGCCCCCGAACAGCCCGCCAGCACCCCCGCCAGCAAAGCCGCCTGGACCACCCGACGCCCTGTGCTCCCCGCCCCGAACCGCATGCCCGTGTCTCCCTGCCCGCCGTAGTGGATCTCGAAGGAGTCAGGTTAGGTGGCAGGGGTGACGAATCGTGCAGCGATGGGGGAAGCGTTGTTGACCTTCGACGAGCACTGCGACGTGATCGTGGCCCAGACCGACCTGCTCGCCCGCCACGCCGAGGGCGCGGACCCGGCCGCCCCGGTGCCCACCTGCCCCGGCTGGGACCTCGGCAGGCTGCTGCGGCACGTGGGCGCCGACCACCGCTGGGCGGAGGAGATCGTACGGACCCGAGCCGGCCGGCCGGCCGACGACGGCTCGGTCGACGACCCGGACGCCTACGCCGACCTCGACCCCTCCGCGCTCGGCGGCTGGCTCGTCGAGGGGGCTGCCGCGCTGGCCGGCACCCTCCGCGCGGCCGGTCCTGGGGTGCCGGTGTGGACACCCGCCGACGAACAGCTGATCGAGCAGTCCACCCGGTTCTGGGCCCGTCGCATGGCCTACGAGACCCTGCTGCACCGCGCCGACGCGGCCCTGGTGACCGGAGCGGAGTTCGTGGCCGACGAGCGGCTCGCGGCGGACGCCGTGGAGGAGTGGCTGGAGTTCTCGACGGTCCCGGAGGCCTACGAGCCCCTGCCGGGCGTACCCGAGCTGCTCGGACCCGGCCGCGCCCTGCACTTCGACGCGGGAAGGGCGGGGGAGTGGCTGCTCGACCTCGGCGGGGAGCGGCCGCGGTGGCGGCGGGGCGGCGGTGCGGCCACGGCGGGCGTCCGCGGGCCGGTGACCGACCTGCTCCTCTTCCTCTACGCCCGCCCCGCGCCCGGCGTGGAGACGCGGGGCGACTCGGAGTTGCTGGACCTGTGGCTGGAGCGCACCCGGTTCTGGCTGGAGCTGTAGCGCGAAGGGAGTCGCGGTGTGGCCGAAACCACGTGCCCGCCGGGATCGGAGCCATGTCGTCCTCCCCGGCCCGCGGGCTACCGTTTCGGCCAGACCCCTTTGCCACCAGCAGCTCGGACGGCCCGGCAGTGCAAGCAGATCTCTCCCCGGTCATCGCGGCGACCGCCCACTGGCTGAACCGCGCCTACCCGCCCTCGGGCGGCGCGCTGGCCGCCGCGCTGTGCGAGGTGCAGGCCCGGCAGGCCGTCACGGTCGCCGCGTGGCTGCGTTATCCGACGGCTATGGACGCCGCGCTGCTCGGCATGGCGGGTCCGGGCGGCTCCGCCCGCCTCGACTGGGTCTCCGGCGCGGACGCCACCGGCGACCGGGACACCGAGGAGCATGCCTGGCGGACCTGGGTGGACGAGGTCGTGGCCAGCTGGGCGGCCTGTCTGCTGACCGACCCCGCACTGGCCGAACTGGCGGTCACCGAGGTGGCCGGGGGCGAGCACACGACGGCCACACCGGCCGCGTTCCGCCGCCTGCTCGCCCCCGACGCCACGGACCGGCGCGCGGCGGCCCTGCTCAGACATCCGGACCTGCTGGCACCGGTGGCCGGTCTGCACCGGGACCAACTGCTGGACCGGCTGGGCTCGGACGAGGCGCTCATCGCGTGAGGGCCGCCGCCGTGGCCTGACGGCCTGGGCGGGGCCCTGAGGGCCGGCGCGCCTTTAAGGACTGGCGCGCCTTTAAGGACTGGCGCGCCCCTGAGGAGCGGCGCGCCTTGAAGGACCGGCGCTCCTTGAAGGACTGGCGCTCCTTGAAGGACTGGCGCACCTTTAAGGACTGGCGCACCTCCAAGGACCGGCGCGTCCCCGAGGCCCGGTGCCCGTGACGGGCGGCGTCCATGGGGGCCCGCGCCGGAGGGAACACCGCCCTCGCCCGAGGAGCCTGAGCCGCCTGCGCCGTGTGCGCGTCAGTCCTCCTTGCCGCGGCCCGACAGCGCGTCCCGCATCCGGTCGACCAGCCCGGCACCGGGAGCCAGCAGCTTGTTCGCCGGAGGAGTGTCCGGGGCCGAGGGGTGCGGGCGGGTCGGCGCCATCTTCTTGGCGCGGCGCACCTTGTCGCCCAGGTCGTTCAGCTCCTCGTCCGAGCAGGCGACCCGCAGCTGCGGGAAGAGCGTCTGCTCCTCCTCGGCGATGTGCGAGCGGACCTCGCTCATCAGTTCCGCGACGAGCCGGTCGAACTCGGGGTCGTCCGCCTTGCAGCCCTCCAGGTCCTTCATCAGCTGCTCGGCCTTGGAGTGGTCCTCGATCTCCCGGTCCGCCATGGTGTTCCCGTTGACCAGGTGGTCCCGCACCGCCGGGTACAGGTACTCCTCCTCGGCCACCGAATGCCGGACCAGCTCCATGGTGACCTGGTCGGCGTACACCTTGCGTTTCTTCTCACCGGGCGACAGCGCCTCGATCTTCCCGAACAGCTCCTCGACCTCGCGGTGATCGGTCACCAGCTCGTCGATGACGTTTCCTCCGTGTCCCACAGTCATCACCTCCGGCACCCGAGTGCCCGGGGCCGCACTCCTCATTCCTGGTCACGGGCTCGTCGGCCACCACCCGACTCCCGGCCCGGACGCCCGCGGATCGCTCCTGACCACCCCCGCCCCCGTGCCGGTGACGTGACCCGGGTGTAAGCCCGCCCGCTCGATGGAACCCGGACCGGGACGCGAACGTACGCCACCAGCGGACGTACGACACCAGGGGACGTACGACACCAGGGGAGGACGATGTGACCGACGCCGTGGACGAGGTGCTCGCGCGGGTGCACGGGGAGGTGGCGGCACGGGCCGACCGGCTCTGGGACATGGCGCGGATGCTGCACTCCGACCCGGAGTACGCCTTCGAGGAGCACCGGGCGGCGGCGCTGCTGTGCGGAGAGCTCGAATGGGCGGGGTTCCAGGTGCGGCGGAACGTGGCCGGCCTGCCCACCGCCTTCACCGCACGCTCCGGCACCAGGGCCCGCCCCGCGGTGGCCCTGATGCTGGAGTACGACGCCCTGCCCGGCCTCGGCCACGCCTGCGGCCACAATCTGATCGCCGCCGCCGGCCTCGGCGCCGCCCTCGCCGCGCGGGCGGTGCTCAGCCGGGACGCGGGCACGGTGTGGGCCATCGGCACCCCGGCCGAGGAGGGCGGCGGGGGCAAGGTCGCCGAGACCGACGCCGGGGTCTTCGACGACCTCGACGCGGCCCTGATGTTCCACCCCGGCGTGCACAGCTGGCAGTGGGCGCCGCTGACCGCGCAGGCCCAGTACCGGGTCGGCTTCCACGGTCGCGCCGCCCACCCGACCGGCAACCCCACCGAGGGCGTCGACGCGCTCGCCGCGCTCGTCCAGCTGTTCAACACCCTGGCCGTGGTGGGGCGCAGGCTGCCCGAGGGCTCGCACGTCCAGGGCATCGTCACCGACGGCGGCAAGGCCACCAACATCGTCCCCGAGTACGCGGAGGGCCTGTTCGGGCTGCGGGCGCTGACCACCGGCGCCCTGGAGGACCTGGCGGGGGAGCTGCTCACCTGCGCCCAGGGCGTGGCCCGCTCGACGGGGACCACGGTCACGGTGGAACGCGCCACGCCCCGCTACGAGCACTTCCGGGACAGCTCGGTGCTCTCGGCCCGGTTCGCCCGCCATCTGGCGGGCACGGGGATCGAGATGAGCCCGCCCGCACCCGGTGTCTACCTGGGCTCCTCCGACGTCGGCAACGTCAGTGGACGGGTGCCCGCCATCCACCCCTTCGTGGCGATCATGGAGGAGGACGGCTCCGACCACACCCCGGAGTTCGCCGTCGCGGCCGGCTCCGAGCGCGGCCGCCGGGTGATGCTGGCCGCCGCCGAGGCGCTCGCCTGCACGGCGGTGGAGGTCCTGCTGCGGCCGGAGCTGCGGGACGCGGCCTGGGAGCACCACGACCGGGCCATGGCCCGCAGCTGAGACGCCGTCAGTTCACTTCTCGTGCAGGTGGTAGACGTTGAAGGCCCGCCGGATCACCGGCTGGGCCACGTTCCGCACCCGTACCCCGCCTGCCGTCATCCCGTGCTCCGAGCCCGCGTGGGCGTGTCCGTGCACGCTCAGGTCGGCACCCGCGGTGTCGATGGCCTCGGCCAGGAGATAGCTGCCCAGGAACGGATAGATCTCCAGCGGCTCACCGGCCAGGGTGTCGGCCACGGGGGAGAAGTGGGTGAGCGCCACCTTGGCCGCGCAGCCCTGCCGGTCCAGTTCCTCCAGCGCGGTCCGCAGTCCGTCCGCACAGCGCCGTGAGTACCGTACGAACTCCTTCATCAGCGGCTCGCCGAACTCCCCGGCACTGCGGCCCACGAACCCGCCGCCGAACCCCTTGGTCCCGGCGACGCCGACCCGGACGCCGCCGCACTCCACGACGGTCCCCTCGCCCTCCAGCACCCGCACCCCCGCGTCCTCCAGCAGGGCGGCCACCTTCTCGGGCTGTTCGTCGTGGTGGTCGTGGTTGCCGAGGACCGCGACGACCGGCACCGGCAGGCCCCGCACCTCCTGGGCCACCACCCGTGCCTCCTCGGGCGTGCCGTGCCGGGTGAGGTCGCCGGCCAGGAGCAGCAGATCGGCACAGTCGGGCAGGGTGTCGAAGGCCGGGCGCAGCACGCCCTGGCTCTCCGGTCCCATGTGGATGTCCCCCACGGCGGCGACACGGATCACGGCAGTTCCTCCGCATGATCGGGCGTGGCGGTCTCAGCCACCACCACGTCGGTGTGCACGGCGAGGCCGGCGAGCTCCTCGCGGACGGTCCGCAGCACGGTCTCCCGGCACTGCGCGGACGGCACCGTGCCGGTGACGACCACCGCCCCGGCCCGCACCTCGGCCCGGACCCCCAGCTCGCCCAGCTCCTCCGCGGCCAGCCGGTCGCGGAAGTGGGCGACGCGGTACTCGACGTTCTCGCCGGAGTGTCCCGGCGCGGACCCGGTCATGGCCGACCCTCCTCGGTGCTCCGTGTCCTCGCGGTCCTGCCTGTCCCCTCGGTGCTCGGTTCGATGACCTCCAGGCGTTCCAGGAAGTAGAAGAACGCGTCCGGCATCGGCGCGTCCCCGCAGCTGCGGCGTACGGCGTCCCAGTCGACCTTCTCCCGCAGCGCGCGGGCGATCGGCAGAACGGCGCCGAAGTCGCAGTGGTGCTCGGAGAACGCGGACAGCAGGCTGGTCAGCAGGTCGGTGGGGGACAGCACCGGCATGAACACCGAGTCGACCGAGAGCTCGTCGGCCCGCTCCAGCAGCTCGGTGGTGACCGGCTGGTGCGCCAGCTCGAAGATCAGGTCGACCTGCTGTCCCAGGCAGTCGGCCTTCAGAAGCCAGTCCTCGGGCGGCGTCCGGACCGGGAGGCCCGCCGCGCGGAGGGTCTCGGCCACGGACCCGGCGTCCTCGGGACGGATGGCGAAGTCGACGTCGTGCTGGAGGTTCTGGGCGCCGCCGTGGGCGTACACGGCGACACTGCCCGCGAGCGCGAAGGCGTGTCCCTCCCGTTTCAGGATCGCGCCGACCTGCTTGGCCGCCTCCAGGATCGCCTGGTTGCGGTCGACGGGCAGGCTGTGGGCGAGTGCCTCGCCGGCCGCGTCCCCGGTCGCCAGCCGCAGTCCGGCGAGGCCCCCGTGGCGGGTGACGTCGTCGTCGGCGTGCTGCGTCATCAGTGCCCCCTTCCTGGCCGGCCCGCATCCGAGGGGCCGGGCGGGCGGTTCGGGTACCCGGCAGGGCGGGGTTCGACACGGTGGGCTCCGCCCCGGGGCGCGGCCACGCGACCGGACGACAGGATCCGGACCGGGCATTGCGGCCTGCCCTTACAGCCGGTTTCGGCGTCGAGCCTGCTCCACCAGTCAGTTGACTCAAAGGCATGACCCAGTAGTGTGTTCCAAACGCCTCGTTGTCAGTGGAGGGGGCAGCGGTGACCAAGCCTGCCGGCACTCTGGGGCAGCGCCTGCGCGCGTTGCGGCGCGAGCGGGGTCTCAGTCAGACCGATCTGGCCTCCGGCGCGGTCTCGGCCAGCTATGTGTCGCTGATCGAGTCCGACCGCCGCACCCCCGAGCCTCCGGTGGTCGAGCTGCTGGCCGAACGCCTGGGCACCACCGTCGAGTACCTGCTGACCGGCCGGGACCGCGCCGAGCTCAACGAACGCCGGCTGCGACTGCGTTTCGCCGAGCTGGCACTCGCCAACGGCGCCGCACTGGAGGCCAGGGACCGGCTGCTCGAAATGGCCCAGGAGAGCGATCCCGAACTGCGCTGGGAGACCTTGTGGGCGCTCACCCGTGCCCACGAGGCGCTGGGGGAGACCGACCGGACGCTGGACGGGGTCGAGCGGCTGATCGACGCCGCCCGGCGGGGTGAGGCGCTGCCCGTCGGACTGCTGCCCCTGCTCATGCAGCGATGTCGGATCCTCAGCGAGGCCGGTGACTTCGGCCGGAGCATCGAACTGGGCGAACAGGCGTTGCAGGAGGTGCGCCTGCTGGGCCTGGAGGGCACCGACGACGAGATCCGGCTCGCCTCCACCCTGGTCGCCGCCTACTGGGGCAGGGGCGACCTGGCCACCGCGCAGCGGCTGGTCTCCCGGGTGATCGAGCGGGCCGAGCGCAACGGATCGCGCCGAGCGCGCGGCTCCGCGTACTGGAACGCCGCTCTGGTGGCCGAGGCCCGTGGTGACCTCGCGCTGTCGCTGGAACTGGTGGAGAAGGCCCTCGCCCTGATGGCCGAGGACGACTCCGAGCACAGCCTGGCCCGGCTGCGGCTGACCTACGCCTGGCTGCTGCTGCGCGCCGAACCGCCGGAGCTGGAGCAGGCGGGGCTGCTGCTGAACCAGGCGCACGACGTCCTGGTGCGGGTGGCGGACACCGGTGACCTCGCCGCCTGCGAGACGGAACTGGCCCGCCTGGAGCTGCTGTCGGGCCGCCCTGGGGAAGCCGTCGGCATCGCGCTGCGCGCCATGGGAAGGCTGGAGACCCGCAAGGCGGTCGAAGCGGGCCGGGCCCGCTGGGTGCTGGGCCTCGCGATGGTCGCGGACGGCCGGACCGCAGCCGGGATCGAGGAGTGCCGGACGGCCGCCGAGGAACTCGAGTCGCTGGGGGCCGGACTCGAGGCCGCCCAGGCATGGCGTGAGGTCGCCGAACTCGCGGCCCGGTACCTCGGCGCGGACCAGGCCCTGGAGGCCTACCGCCGGATGGCGGAGTGCGTCCGGGTCAAGGCCCCGACCCCGCTGCCGGATCCGCGAGCCGGAGAATCCCGCACGTCGACGTCCGGGGCAGCCGATGCCGCGGCCGACGGTCTCGCGTCGGCTCGTACCGACCGCCGCTGAAGCCGCCGACCGCGCGCGGGCGTGGTGGGCTCAGCCCAGGTCCGCCGCGAGTCCGATGCTCTTGCAGCACGGCCCCGGGCCGTCCGCCTTCGCCTCGACGGTCGTCGTGACCGTCGAGCCCGTCGGGCGCCCGGAGACGGAAGCCGGCAGTGCCGCCGCCAGCAGGGCGATGGCCAGCGTTGCCAGGACTTGTCCGCCCTGTGTCCTCGTCATGTCATGTCCTCCCCCGCAGACGGGCCCAGTCGTGGCCCTCTGTCAAACGTCAGTGACGATTGCGTAGTCAAGGCATCCTGTCAACTCCACTCCGAGACGCTTCATGAGCAGTTCACACCGAGGTGTGTTCTCGGCGCTTGACGGCACTCTGAACTGCGCTTTTGCCAGGTGTCCGGGCGAGATTACGGACTCACTCCGTCCACTTGCGTGATCTTTCATAAGCGATCTGTGAGTCGAGAATTTTCTTGACTGGCTTCTTGCGGGCTGTGTACGGTCGGGACGAAGTCGGAGCGATGCTGTGATCGCCAAGACTCATGTGCCTGTGATTGCAATACGGGGGAGGCACTGCACCTTCGAACCATGGGTGTGCTCTGCCTGACCTCCCTCTCACGTCGTCGACGGCAACGCGGCGAATGTCCAGTGAAGAAGGGTTGTCACACCACCATGTCCAAGCTTGACCGAGCGCGTCTCGAAGCGCTGGCCGCGGAACTCCTGGAGAAGCAGTTCGATCGCGTACCCAAGCTGCGCGAGCTGCACCGCGGGGAGTGGATCGACCGTGACTACTACGTCCGGCACATCACCGAAACGGTTCTGCGGATCCGCCTGAACAACGAGGTCGACAGCTACGCCCTCTACAAGGTCGGTTCCCAGGACGACAACCTGGCCGCCAAGCTCGCCCGCTACCTCGCCGAGGAGTTCGGGCACGAGAACATGTTCACCAAGGACCTGAAGAAGTTCGGTTTGACCATCGACGAGCTCAACGCCACCCCGGTCTTCCCCTCCACCGCCAAGCTCATGGGCTATCTGCGACTGGAGGCCGACCGGTCCGGCCCGGCGCCCACCACGATCTGGGACTGGTTCGTGGAGTGGTACTCCGACCGCTACAACCCGGTGATCACGGCGAAGGCGGAGCAGGAGTTCGGCAAGGAGTACGTGCACGGCACCCAGGCGCACCTCGCCTTCGACGAGGACCACGACCACGACGAGCTGATGTTCCGCACGGTCTCGCGCGCCGTCGAGAAGTTCAGCACGCCCGAGCAGGCCGAGGTCTATCTGACCGTCTTCATCGACCTCATCGGCGACTACTTCACCGAGCTGTACGAGTCCACGGTCGGCGCGCGCGAAGCAGTGCCGGCCGGAGTGTGACATGACGACCGACCTCCGCGACGCGCGACCCGGCCGGGTGCTGGTGGTCGAGCCCGTCTCGTCCGGGACGGCGCTGCTGGGCGCCGCCCGGGACCTGGGGCTCGAGACCGTGGTCGCGTCCTTCGACGCCGACGACCGCCGGCTTCCGGACCGGGTCCGGCAGGACATCGACACCCTGGTCACCGTCGACACCAACGACGAGACCGCCCTCACGCGAGCCGCGATCCGGCTGCACGAGGACGGCGGCCTGCTCGGTGTCCTGCCGGGCTTCGAGTTCTACGTCCCCGCGGTCGCCCGGCTCGCCGCCCGGCTGGGGCTGGCCGGAGTCGCGGAGGACTCGGTCGAGCAGGTCCGTGACAAGAGCGCGATGCGGCGGTGCGTCGAGGCCGCCGGACTCCGGGTGCCCCGGTGGGCCGCGGCCTCGTCCGCCGCCGAACTCGACGCCGCCGCCGACCACGTGGGCTTTCCCTGCGTGCTCAAACCCACCGACTCGGCCGGCAGCGTCCATGTCAGCCGCGCCGACACCCGCGCGGAACTGCACCGGGCGTACCGCCTCCTGACCGCGGACTCCCGCCCGGACCTGGGGCGCCGGCTCGACGGCCGGGTGCTGGTCGAGGAGTACGTCGACGGGCCCGAGGTGTCCGTCGAGGGCTGTGTGAGCGCCGACGGCGAGGTGGCCATCGTGGCCGTCACCCGCAAACTCCTCGGTCCCGAACCGTACTTCGTGGAACTGGGCCACATCGTCCAGGCCGGGCTGAGCGCCGGCGAACTGGACGCCGTCGAGAAGTACGTGACCCGGGCGGTCGCCGCACTCGGGGTAAGGGTCGGGCCGTTCCACTGCGAACTGCGGCTGCCCGGCGGCGAACCCGTCCTCATCGAACTCGGCGCCCGCATGGGCGGTGACCACATACCGGACCTGGTCCGGCTGGCGACCGGTGTGTCCCTGCCCCACCTCGCGGTGGCCGCGCACACAGGTCTGCCCCTCGACCCGGCCCGGCTGCCGACCGGTGTCCCGGCGGCGCCGCACGCCAAGCACGCCGCCATCCGCTTCTTCACCGCGCCCGGACTGACCCACTACCGCGCCGTCTCGGGCCTCGCGGAGCTGCGGGCCCGGCCCGAGGTGCTGGATGCCGAGCTGTACCTGACACCCGGTGAGCCGATCGCCCCCGCGCACGACTTCCGCTGCCGGCTCGGGCACGCCGTCTACACCACCGACTCGTTCGCCGACGCCGTCGAGTTCGGGCACCTCATAGACCGTGGAGTGAGCTTTGAGTAACGCCGCATCCCTGCCCGCGTCCGAACCCCTGCCGTTGCTCCTGGTCATCAACCGGTACGACGACGAGTTCGGTGAGTACCACCGCTTCGTACCGGACGGCACCCACCGGCTGGCCTACCTCACCACCGAGGACGGGCTGCCGCCGCTGGACCGCGACACCGCCGTGACGACCGTCGTCGTACCCGACCTGGCGTACGACACCCTGCTGCCGCACGCCCGGCGGATCGCCGAGGAGCACGGACCGCTCGCCGGCATCGTGGGCGTCTCCGAGTTCGACCTGCTCACCGCCGCCGAACTGCGCGCCGCCCTCGGCGTCCCCGGCTGGAGCACCGCCTACGTCACCCGCTTCCGCGACAAGACCGTCATGAAGCGCTGGATCGGCTACGCGGGCATCCGTGTCCCCCAGTACCTCGCACTGGACGGCGACGCCACCGCCGACACCCTCCTGGCCCCCGGTACGGGACTGCCCGGACTGCCGCTGATCCTCAAGCCGCGCGACGGCGCCGCCTCCAAGGGGGTCAGGCTCGTGCGCAGCGAGGCGGAACTCGCCGCCGCCCTGCGGGACATCGGTCCCGATGCCCTTCAGGGATACGAGGCCGAGGAGTACGTCGAGGGCCGGATCCACCACGTGGACGGCATCCGCAGCCAGGGCCGGTTCCACTTCGTCACCGTCTCCGAGTACGTCAACACCTGCCTGGACTTCAACGGCGGCACCCCCCTCGGCTCCGTGCTGCTCGACCGCGGCCCCCTGCGCGACCGGCTCACCGGCTTCACCGCCGACTGCCTGGACGCACTGGAACTGTGGGACGGCCCCTTCCACCTGGAGCTGATCCTCACCGCGACCGGTGAGCCGGTGTTCCTGGAGGTCGGCCTGCGTCCCGGCGGCGCCGGCGTGCCCTTCCTCCACCGCGACCTGTTCGGCATCGACCTGTACTGCGAGGCCGTCCGCACCACGATCGGCCTGCCGCCTCTCACCGACGAGACCCGGCTCAGCGGCACCGAGGCCTCCGGCGGATGGCTCGTCTTCCCCGAGCCGCGGAACCTGCCGGCCCGGGTCACCGCCCGCGACTCCCTGGTCGGCGTGGTCCCCGAGGTGTACGCCGAGGCACTGCCCGAGAGCGGGCACGTGTTCGACGGCGACGGCGGCTACGACCACGCCGGTGGCCGTCTCCTGCTGCGCGGCACGAGTCAGGCCGCCGTACGCCGGGCCGTACAGGAGGCCATCGTCCGCTACCGGCTGGTGGTCGAGCCCGTCGCGGTGGAGGTCGGTGCGTGAGCGAGCTGCGCTTCCACTGGGGCTCCGCGCTGGACGACGGCCAGGAGAAGACCGCCCAGAAGTACGCCTCCGAGGTCCTGGACCTCGACGGAGCCATCGACTTCACCCGGGAGGCCGACGAACTCGGCGTCGACTCCCTGCTGATGGCGCAGAGCTTCGACCTGCCGGACCCGCTGCCGATCATCGGCACCTTCATGCGGGAGACCCGGCGGCTGAAGTTCATCCTGGCCTACCGGCCCGGTCTGCTCTCGCCGACCCTGTTCACCCAGGTCGTCAACACCCTGTCCTGGATGTCCGGCGGCCGCATCTCGCTCAACATGATCGCCGGCATCTCCCCGGCCGAGCAGGCGTACTACGGGGACTTCCTGCCGCACGACGAACGCTACGCGCGTGCCGCCGAGTTCCTGGACATCGCCCACCGCTTCTGGCGGGACCCGGCCACCCCCTTCGACCACGAAGGCGCCCACTACCGGGTGAAGCAGGCCCAGTTGGGCCTCGGCTTCCACGGCGGAGGCCGACCCGAGATCTACGTCAGCGGCGCCTCGGCCGTCGCCCAGGCCAACGCCGTCCGCTACGGGGACTGCTGGTTCCGGTACGCCGACGTCCCCGAGGCGATCGCCCAGTCCGCCGCGCCCGTCCTCGCACAGGGCTGCCGGGTCGGTCTGCGCATGCAGGTGCTGGCCCGCGAGACCCGCGAGGAGGCCCTGGCCGACCTGGCCGCGGTCGTCGCGGGCGGCGACGAGAAGCACCGTGAGTGGGTCGCCGAGTTCGTGGAGCAGGGCGACTCCCAGGCCGTGAAGAACTCCTTCCGGCTGGCCGAGGAGGCCGGTCACGGCTGGCTCGACCCGGTGCTGTACTCGGGCGTCGTCGCCTACCGCGGCGGCCCCGCGCTGTGTCTGACCGGCAGTTACGAGGAGGTCGCCGAGGCCCTCCTCGCGTACAGGGCCGCGGGCGTCGGCGAGTTCATCCTCTCCGGCTGGCCCGCCCGGGACGAGATGCGGCGCTTCTTCACCCGGGTCCTGCCGCTGGTGCGCGCACTCGAGCGGCGGGAGCCGGCCCGGTCCGTGCCGGAAGGGCAGACGGTCTGATGGCAGGCGAGCGGGCCCGGCGCACGCTCTTCTCCGGCGGCGTCCTGATCGGGCTCATGGCACAGCAGATCGTGCTGTTCGCCGTACCGCTGATCATCTACCGGGAGACCGGCGGGGTCGCGGCACTGGGCCTGGCCTACGCACTGGAGTGGCTGCCCAACCTGGTGGCCTACCCCTTCGCCGGGGTGCTCGCCGACCGTGACGGCGGGGTACGGCTGTTCTCCCGGGCGAACCTCGCCCGAGCCGCACTGCTCGGGGCCGCCGTGGTGCTCTGCCTGACCCTGCCCGGCTGGTCCACACCGGTGCTGCTGGTCAACGGCGCCCTGCTCTCCACGCTGATGGCGGGCGTCCACATGTCCGTGGAGAAGGTCGTCCCGCAGATCGCGGAGGGCGAGAACCTGGTGAAGACGCAGTCCCTGGTGCAGAACATGGAACTGCTCGCCATGGCGCTCGGTCCGGGCCTGGCGGTGGTCGCTGTCCTCGCCCTGGGCAAGGTGGGGCTGCTGGGCCTGGCCGGCGCCATGTTCGCCACCGCCGCGGCCTGCTGGCTGCCGCTGCCCCGAAACCGGCCCGAGCCCGCCGTGCGAGCGGAGGCCGAAGCCTCCCACGCCCTGCGGGACTCCGTCCGCGAGATCCGCCAGGGCTGGCGGCTGCTGGTCGGCAACCGGCCCGTGCTGACGCTCGCCGGCTTCAACTTCCTGATCAATCTGGTGGCTTCGGTGGCACTGGCCACCAACGTCGCCGTGGTCACCGGTGTGTTCAAGGCCCCCGAGTCGACCTTCGCCCTGCTCAACACGTGGGTCGGCGTCATGGGCCTGGTCAACCTCCTGATCATCCCGCTGCTGCTGCGCCGGTTCCACGTCAGCGCGTTGGGCGTGATCGGCTTCACCGGACTGTGCGGCGCGCTGCTGCTCCTCGGGTTCGCGTCGAGCCTCACCGCCTACGCGGTGGCGTTCGTCGGGATGTGGGTGGCCGCCGCGTACTTCAACGTCTACAACCGCACCCAGCGTGTGAAGGCCATTCCCCGGGAGCACCTGGGCAAGGTCACGGGTTCCTTCTTCATCATCAACGACCTGTCCTTCCCGCTCGCCGGAGCCGTGGTGGCCATCGTCGGCGACTCGATCGGGCCGCAGCGGCTCACCGCAGCCCTGACCCTGCCGCTGGCGCTGTTCGGGGCGGTGTTCCTGCCGCTCACCATCCGGGGCTTCCGACGTGCCCTGGCCGACCGCCCGACGGAAGCGGAGCAGGCCGCGGCCGCCGGCCCGGCCCTGACGGGAGGGCAGACGTGAGCGCCCCGGCCCGTCACCCGGCGGCACCCGTGGACGCCGACACCTTCCGCGAGGCCATGTCCCGGCTGGCCACCGCGGTGTCCATCGTCACCACCACCGACGGCCACGGGCGCCGCTGGGGGTTCACCGCGGGCTCCGTCGTCTCCGTCTCGCTCGAACCGCCGCTGCTGCTGGTCGGCGTCGACAACGGGTCCAGCTGTCTGGACGCCATGACCGGATCCCACGAGTTCGCCGTCAACGTCCTCGGGGAGCGGCACCGCGACCTCGCCGCGCTCTTCGCCCGGCACGGCGCCGACCGCTTCGACGGCACGGACGCCCACGCGTTCGGGCCCTGGCCCGGCTCCCAGGACGGCCCCCCGCTGCTGGCGGGCGCCAACGCCGCCTACCGCTGCACCACGGTCGACAGCGTGCCGGCCGGCGACCACCACCTCGTGATCGGCCGGCTGACCGGTCTCGTCACCCGCGAACAGGCCGAGCCGCCCCTCGTCTGGTATCGCAGAGCCTTCGTCACCACGGGAGAACCCCAGCAGTGAACACCTCCGCCCAAGGCCGACGCCGTGTCGTCATCACCGGCGCGCCCTTCCCCGACCCGTCGCTCCATGCGCTGCACGCTGCCGGGTTCGAGGTCACCGCGGCCCCCGGCGATCTCGACGAGGAGGGGACGATCCAGGCCCTCGAAGGCGCCTGGGGGTACGTCCTCGGCGGCAGCGAGCGGTTGTCCGCCGGGGCCTGGGACCGGCTGCCGGACCTGGCCGTGGCCTGCTTCCTCGGCACCGGCTACAGCTCCTTCATGGAACTGCCCGCGCCCGCCTCGCCCATCCGGTTCGCGTACACCCCGCACGCCAACGCGGTCGCGGTCGCCGAGATGTCCCTCGCCCACATCCTCGACCTCGTCCGGGCCGTCACCCGCACCGGAACCGAGGTCGCCGCCGGGCGGTGGAGCGAGCGGCCCACGCCCTCCCTGGCCGGTGCGCGCCTGGGCATCGCCGGCATGGGCCACATCGGCCGCGAGCTGGCCCGGATGGCGCACGCCGCGTTCGGCACCGAGATCCTCTACTGGAACCGGACGCCCCGGCCCGAGCTGGCGGCCCTGCCCTACAAGGCGGTCGACTCCCTCCTCGACCTCTTCCACGCGGCGGACGTGGTGAGCCTCAACTTCGCCCACGAGCCCGGCGTGAACGACGGGGTCGTCACCGCCGAACACCTAGGTGCGCTGGGCCCCTCGGGCTACCTCGTCAACTGTTCGCGCGCCGAACTGGTCGACCCGGCCGCGCTGCGGTCCGCGCTGGCCGAGGACACCATCGCGGGCGCGTCCATCGACGGCTACTACACCGAGCCCACCCCGGCCCCCGCCGACGACCCGCACGGCCTGCTCGCCTTCGCCCCGACCCGCCTCCTGGTCACACCGCACAGCGGCTTCCACAGCACACAGGCGATGGCCCGGATGGCCGAGATGGCGGTGGAGAACCTGCTGGCCGTGCTGCGCCAGGAGACACCGCCGTACTCCGTGCCCGCGTGACGGGCCGTGGCGGCCGGGCGGACCGGCCGTCACCTACGGGTGGGGCCAGGCGTCCCGCTCCGCCAGGTGCAGTACGAGGGCCGCGATGTTCCACGCGTCGTCCTCGCCGCGATGATGGCGGCCTTCCAGAGGCAGCCCCGCCAGGGCGAGGGCCTGTGCCATCCCCGGGCGCTTGCGCAGGCCGTGTGCCTCGGTGAAGACCGCCTTGGCGTTGGTGTGACGGCGGCCGAAGGGATACGGCGTCCTCGTGGACCCGCACTGCCGGGTGAACTGGTTGCGGTCGTAGTCGCCCCAACTCGCCCACGGGCGCGCACCGGAGGCGTGTTCGGCGGCCAGCAGGCGGCAGGCCTCCCCGAACGACAGGCCACCGTCGACCTCTTCCTGGGTCAGACCGGTCAACTCCGTGCAGAAGGGGCTGACTTCCGACCTGGCGGGCCGGACCAGGATCCGGTGCCGTTCGACCCGCTGGGCCGTCGACAGGTCCACGACGGTGAGCCCGATCTCGATGATCTCGCCGACCGCGCCCGGGGGAGGGGAGCCGGGCCAGCACGTGGCCTCGATGTCCACGACGTTCAGGAGGCGCTCGGCGCTCGTGCCGTTCATGACGCGACCGTAAGGGCGCAGATGTGTGCGAGTCATCTCGTTTTCCCTGCACAGAGGTTGGGGTGGGGTGGTGGAACCCCGTGTTCCGTATGAGAGTGCTGTGAATTTCCGAGGCGTTTGAACACGGGGGCCCCGGCGTCCGTATGGGGCGAGGGATTTGCATGCCCGGAGAGCCGAGACGCGCAGGAGTATTTCCGTGGGACGCAGTAATCGCAGACGACCGACAGGCGCACGACGTGCGACCTTCGCCGCCGTGGCCCTCATGCTCGGGGGTGGTGGCCTGGTCGCGGCGAATGTGTACGCCTCCGCCACGGAGAGCGGCACACCGCAGCAGACGTCGTGGGGAGCCGTCACGATCGACTGCCCGGACGTGGGCGACAAGCTCACCAGCGTCCCCGACGGGTCGCGGGCGGACGTCGACAAGGAACTCGCCCTGCTGGACCAGCAGATAGCGGAGGCCTACCAGCAGCTCCAGGACCCGTCGGTGCAGGACGCCGAGGCCGCGCAGAGCCGTATCGTCGACCCGCTCCAGGAGAACCGCGCCTCGACCATCGAGCGCATCACAGCTGCCCTTCAGCGCTCGGGTGGCGAGGCCGAGGGCCTCGGCGACCTGGCCGGCTGCACCCTGCGCCAGACCGAGAACCAGAACGGCGACGGCCAGGACCAGCAGCAGGGGGACGGCCAGGACGGCCAGAACCAGGACGGTCAGGGCGACGGACAGCAGGACGGTGGCCAGGACCAGGGCGACCAGCAGGGCGGCGGCCAGGACCAGGGCGGTCAGCAGCAGGGCAACGGCGGACAGGCCGGCAACGGCCCCGTCGCCGCGGACTACGCCGACATCAACAGCGCTCCGCCCGCCGCACAGGCGCCGCCGGCTCAGGGCGACGCCTCCCGCGGCACCTTCGTGACCAGCTGCGGTGTCAACGCGAACGGCCTGTTCAACTCGGACAACGTCATCGTGGCCCCGGGTGTCTCCAACGGCGCCCACCACTTCCACGACTACATCGGCAACCAGTCCAACACCGCCTTCGCGAGCGACCAGGACCTGGCGAACGCCCAGACCAGCTGTGTCGACCAGGGCGACAAGTCGACGTACTACTGGCCGGTGATCCGGCTCCAGAACGGCACGCAGGAACAGGACGCCGACAAGCCCGGCGGCGGCATCGAGGGCAACGCCGGCGAGATCGTCACGCCCAAGGAGGTCACGCTGACCTTCGTGGGCAACCCCCGCAGCAAGGTCACCGCGATGCCGCGGCTGCTGCGCATCATCACCGGTGACGCCAAGGCCTTCGTCAACGGCACCGCCAACGCCAACGCGTCCTGGAGCTGCACCGGGTTCGAGGACCGGCAGCTGAAGGACAAGTACCCGCTGTGCCCGCAGGGCAGCGACGTGGTGCGCACCTTCAAGTTCCAGAGCTGCTGGGACGGCCGTAACATCGACAGCGCCAACCACCGCACCCACGTGGCGTTCGCCCAGAACGACGGCACCTGCCCGAACGGCTTCCAGGCCATCCCGCAGCTGGTCCAGCGGATCGTCTACGACGTCGACGCGCCGAGCCTGAACGACGGCGGCCGCACCACCCCGCTGTTCGCGGTCGACTCCTTCCCGGAGCAGGTGCACAAGCCCGTCACCGACCACGGCGACTTCATCAACGTCTTCGACGAGGACCTGATGAACGAGATGGTCGGCTGCATCAACGACGGCCGCCAGTGCGGCGCGGGCACCGGCCAGGACGACCCGGGCAACGGCGGCGACAACGGCAATGGCGGCAACGGCGACAACGGCGGGAACGGCGACAACGGCAACGGGGGTGACAACGGCGGCGGCCAGAACGGCGGAGACAACGGCGCCGACCCGGCCCCCGGCGACGGCGGCGACGGCGGCGACAACGGCAACGGCAACGGTGCCGAGGAGAACCCCGGAAACGGCGACGACCCGCAGCAGCAGCCGGCCCCGACCACCGAAGCCCCGGCCGGTGGCCAGACCACCGCTCCCGCCGACAACCAGCCGAAGATCAGCTCACCCACCGCCCACAGCACGACGGCACCCGACACCGGCGACGCCAACGGCAACGGCGAAGAGCAGGCGAACCAGCCGGCCCCCCAGGACAACACCACGACCACCGTCCCCGGAGCGGTCGCCCAGCCCCCTGTCGCCGCAGAGCCGCAGGGCAACCAGGGCAATCTCGCCGAGACCGGCACCCAGCTGTGGCCGGGCGCACTCGGTGCGCTCCTCCTGATCTCCGGCTTCGTCCTCCTGCGACGCACCGGCCGCCGCTCGATGTGACAGCGACCGGCACGAGGTGACGCAGGGGTGGCTGTCCGCCGCACGGCTGGACCGGCGGACAGTCACCCCTGCATACCCGTTTGCACAAGGGCTTCCGTACTCCCGGAAAGGCGCCCGAGAAGACGTCGTTGTCACGGCAAACCAAGCTGAAGAGACCCGCGCGGGGCGAATTCACGGCACCACTCGGTGCCCCTGCCACTGGTCCGTATGCAGCAGCACGGGAAGCACGGGAGCGTGGCTCCCGGTGAGGCTTGACGGGCCATGTCATCCCCTTCCCAGGGAGCCCTCATGTCTCTACGCCGATCCCGCCTGCGAGCGGGGTCCGTCCTGGCGGTCTGCCTCGCCGCGCTGGCCCCGGTGACAGCCGGTGCCGCCACCGACCCCTCGGACCGGCAGGCGCTTCAGCGTCAGCTCGACGACTTCGTGCGGAGCCCCGGCGGTCCGCCGGGAGCCATCGCCGTCCTGCGGACCGAGAACGGCACGCGTGTCGTGCGCGCCGGTGTCGCCGACATCAGCACGGGCCGTAAGCCCCGGCCCGACGACCACATGCGCATCGCCAGCACGGCCAAGGCCTTCAGCGGCGCGGTGGCCCTGACCCTGGTCGACCACCGGGCCCTGCGCCTCGACGACACCCTGCACAAGTGGCTTCCCCAACTCCCGGACGCCTGGGGTGAGGTGACGCTCCGTCAACTCCTCAACCACACCAGCGGTCTGCCCGACTACTCCCGGAGTGAAGGGTTCATCGCCGAGCTCCGGGCCGACCCGCGCCACCGGTTCGACTCCCGGCGCCTGCTCGACTACGTCGCCGACCAGCCCCTGCTCTTCGCGCCGGGCAGCGAGTACCGCTACTCGAACTCGGACAACATCGCCGTGGCGCTCATGGCAGAGGCGGCGACCCGGACGACGTACGAGGAACTGCTGCGCAGACTCGTCTACCGGCCCCTCGGCCTGGAGTCGACCAGCCTTCCGCAGGGCTACCGGATGCCGAGGCCCTATCTGCACGGCTACGACGTGAACCCGCCCGCGCCCCCGGAGGACGTCAGCGAGGTCATCGGCATGTCGGGCGTCTGGGCCTCCGGAGGCATCGTCTCCACACCGGCCGACATGACCCGTTTCATCCGCGGCTACGCGAGCGGACGGCTCTACCACCGCAAGGTCGTCGAGCAGCAGCGCCGATGGATCGAGGGTGCCGCCTCCGAGCCCGCCGGGCCGGGCCGCAACTCCGCGGGTCTGGCCGTCTTCCGCTACCAGACGCGCTGCGGTGTCGTCCTGGGCCACACCGGCAACACGCTGGGCTACACCCAGTTGATCGCGGCCACTCCCGACGGCCGCCGTTCCCTGACGTTCTCGGTCACGTCACAGATCACGCAGTCCACCGACGCCGAGCGACTGGAGAGAATGCGCGCGTTGCAGGAGAACTTCGTCTGCGCATTGCTGCGCGGCAAAGACGCATAACGGTTCCGTGCGGTCGTAGAAAATCGAACGGAATTCAACTCACCACTGTTTCCCAGGTGTCGACGGCGTAATGGACCGACATTCCGTTGCGCGCGTACAACTCCGGGGCGCCGGTGGCGTTCTCGGTGTCCACGCCGAGGCCCACGGTGTCGCGTCCCCGGGCAGCGAACGCGGCGAACGCCTGGCGCAGCAGCAGTCCGCCGAGGCCCCGGCCGCGGGCCTCACGGGCCACTCCGAGGCTGCGGATCCAGCCCATGGCCTCGCGGTCGTCGCGGGCGATCAGGAAGCCGGCGTCCCCGAGGTCCGCGGCGGAGACGAGCCACACCAGGGACCAGTCGAGACGGTCGGCGTGGATGTCGTGCAGCCACTGTTCGTACGAGCGGGGCTGGAAGTCGAAGTGCTCGGTGAAGGAGGTCTGGTGGAGGGCGTGGACCTGCCTGCGGTCCCTCTCCTCGGTGCAGGGCCGCAGCCGCACCCCGGCCGGCGGCTCGGGCGGCAGGTCCGCGTCCGCCCGCAGCGCCCGCTCCAGCACGTGATAGCGCCGTACGACCCGCCAGCCCCGGTCGCGTATGAGCGCGAGGTCGGTCGTGGGCGCCGAGTTGAGATGCAGATGGACCACGGCCCGCGAGGCCCCGTTGGTCCGCGCCTTCTCCAGGGCCCTGGCCTCCAGCGCCTCCAGGAGCAGCTCCCCGGCCCGCTGGTGGTCGGGCAGGACGTAGTGGTCGGCGTCGATGCGCTCGCCCTTGGAGTCGTCCCACACCAGGGCGTACGCCACCAGGCGTGAGCCGTCGAAGGCCAGCCAGGAGTCACGGTCGAGGTCGATCTCGGGGTTCTTGAGGTCGGCCTCCACCGTGGGCAGGTCCGTCTCGGGCCGCCCGATCTCGATGCGGTCGATCTCGTTCAGCAGATCGGCGACGGCCGGTGGGTCGGTGGGCGCGGCAGCGCGCAGGAGATAGGGCATGGGCCAAGGGTCCGGACCCGGCCCCGCCGCCGCAAACGAGTTTTGCCTCCGGGAGGGAGAGCGCGTTCTCCCGGTCTTGGTAGGCTGCCCCGCGTTGATCATGAACGAGGACGGGACGCAGACACTCCGTCAGGCTCCGCACAGCGATGAGGTCTTGCTGCGGGACCTTTGTGGAGAGTCGTCAAGTGTGGCGTCTGATACGCCTGTTGACACTGTGGCTACTGATAAGATCATTGCACTTTTCAGTAGGCTGATGACGCGTCATACGCGCGTACGGGGACAGCCAAAACGGCCCCATCGTGAAGGAGTGACGGTTGGTCCGCCGGCAAGGTCCGCCACCGCAGGGTGACGGGCATTACCGGGGGTCTCATGCACGGTCAGTCTCCCGACGCGAGGCGACTTGAAGAGAGTCTCATGACGTCATTGTTCGAAGATCCACTCCTGTGGGTCCTGCTCGTGGTACTCATCGCTGCGGTTTTCGCAGTGATGCGCGCCCGCAGAACCAACATCCAGCTCCGCGCGAACAACAACAAACTGCACGGCGACATGGCGAGCGTACGAGGCCAGCTCGCCGAGCTCCAGACGAACTACTCCTCGGTGAGCTCGCGGCACGCCGCGGACCTGGAGGAGGTGCGCAAGGACGCCGAGTCGGCGACCAAGGCGACCCTGAAGTCGGCCGTCGGCACCCTCGCCACCCTCGCCGAGGAGCAGCTGGCCCTGCTCGACGGCCTCCAGCAGAAGTACGGCGACGACAACGCCGTCCTCGCCGACCTGATGCTGGTCGACCACACCGGCAGCCAGTTCAGCCGCCGTACCAAGGGCATCTCGGTGCTCTGCGGAGGCTGGCTCGGCCGACGCGACCGGGACGCCTCGGTCTACGACGTCGCCCGCAGCGCCCAGGGACGCATCCGTGACTTCGAGCGGGTCAACGTCCACTCCCAGGCCAGCGTCGCCATCACCAGCCGCGCGGTCGAACCCGTCGCCATGGTCCTGGCCGAACTGCTGGACAACGCCACCAAGTACAGCGCCCCCGGCACCCCCGTCGAGATCAACATCCAGGCCGTCCCCACCGGGATATGCCTGATCGTCGACGACGCCGGTCTCGGCATGGACCAGGAGACCAAGGCCCGTGCCGCCTCCCTGCTGACGGCGGGCGGGGCCGTGGACATCACGAGCCTCGGCGACCCGCCCAAGTTCGGCTTCGCCCTGTCCGGCAAGCTCGCCGCCCACTACGGCTTCCACGTCTCGGTCGACGCGGTCTCCCCGTACGGCGGTGTCCGGGCCGTGATCCGGGTGCCCGAGAACCTTCTGACGGCGGACGTGCCCGCACCCGCGCCCGTCGTGCTCGACCACTTCGAGGACGAGCCGGCGGCCGCCAAGCCGGCCCCGGTGGCCTCCCTCGTCGTCGGTCAGACGGCCGGCGGCCTGCCCAAGCGCCGTCGGCGCCGCAACGGCGCCGTCTCCGTGGTGGCCACGCCCAGCGCGGAGGTGCCCGACCTGGACGCGGCCGGCGAGGAGACCGCCTCGCGGCTCAAGGCATTCGCTCGCGGAACCCTGCTCGGGCGGGACTCAGACAACACGGAAGGACCTCAGAACCAGTGAATCCCGACCTGTCGTGGGTGTTGAACGACGTGCTCGAGGTGCGTGGGGCCCGTCACGCCATCCTCGTCTCGGCGGACGGCCTGCTGATGCAGCGGTCCGACGGCATCGTCCGTGACGACGCCGAACGCAACGCCGCCGCGATGAGCTCCCTGCAGTCCCTGTGCCGCAGCGTCGCCCCGTTCGTCGGCGGCGGCAAGGGCCTGTGGAAGCAGACACTGATCGAGTTCGACGGCGGCTGGATCTTCCTCATCGCCGGGGGCAGCGGCTCCTACCTCGCCGTCTCCACCGCCCTGGACGTCGACATGGAGGCCATGTCGATCCGGATGCAGAAGACGGTGGGCGCGCTGACCAAGGCGATGAGCGCCGTTCCGCGCCAGAACACCGGCGTAGACGCATGACCTGGCCAGGCGAGGACGCTCCGGTAACCAGCGACTTCGTCCGCTCCTACGTCATCACGGGCGGCCGTCGTCTCCCCTCCGACGACGACCTGGCCCTGCACACCCTGGTGTGCATCGCACCCGAGCGGACCCTGCCGCTGGGAGCCGGCCCCGAGGTGCGGGCGATCTGGGAGCTCTGTTCGGGCGGCTACCTGTCGGTCGCCGAGGTCGCCGGGCACCTGGGACTGCCCGTCGGCGTGGCCCGACTGCTGCTGTCCGATTTATTCGAGCAGGGGCACCTCCTGCGCCGCGCTGAACCGGCCCCCGCCCAGCACGTTCCCCGAGCGATACTCGAGAAGGTTCTGCATGGACTCGAAACCCTCAACATCGGCTGACCCCGGGGCGAACGGCTCCATCTACGTGTCCGCCGAGGTGACCACCGCCGCGAAGATCCTGGTGGTCGGACACTTCGCCGTGGGCAAGACGACCTTCATCGGGTCGCTGTCGGAGATCACTCCGCTGCGCACCGAGGAGAAGATGACCCAGGCGTCCATGCACGTCGACGACCTGCGCGGGGCCCCGGACAAGGCGACCACCACCGTGGCGCTGGACTTCGGCCGGCTGACGCTGAGCGACGAGCTGGTGCTGTACCTGTTCGGCACCCCCGGACAGCAGCGCTTCATGCAGCTGTGGGAGGACATGGCCCGCGGTGCGCTCGGCGCCCTGCTCCTGGTCGACCCCTCGCGCCTTGAAGAGACGTTCCCGGTCATCGACCTGATCGACGAGTACGGCCTCGAGTACGCGATCGCGGTCAACACCTTCTCGCAGACCAGCCACTTCGAGGAGGAGGAGATCCGCGAGGCCCTCGACCTGCTCCCGGACACCCCCGTCATCTACTGCGACGCACGCGACCAGCGATCCTCCGCCCGGGCCCTGATCGCCCTCGTGCGTCACCTGCTCGACCGCGCCGCCTGAACCACCACCCCCCGCCCGGACCGCACGGTCCGGGCCACCTAAGGACACAGTCATGGACGTTCACGACACGGCCGCCGCCGGTGCGGCCAGATGCCCCATGTACGACGGCTCCTTCGCCGCCGACCCGCAGAAGGTCTACGACTACCTGCGGGCGCACGGCCCCGCGGGCCCGGTCGAGCTCGCCCCCGGTGTCGACGCCACTCTGGTCGTCGGACACGAGACGGCCCTGCGGGTGCTCCAGAACCCCGCCCTCTTCGCCCGCGACGGCCGCCGCTGGACCGCCCTCAACGACGGCCGGGTCCCGCTCGACAGCCCCGTCCTGCCGATGATGGCCTACCGCCCCAACTGCCTGTTCACCGACGGCGCCCAGCACCTCAGGCTCCGCAAGGCGGTCACCGAGAGCCTCGACCGGCTCAACGTCACGCGCATCCGCCGCGACGTCGAGCCGATCGCCGCCTACCTCATCGACCAGTTCAGCGAGCGGGGCCGGTCGGACCTGATCAACGACTACGCCAAGCTGCTGCCGCTGCTGCTGATCAACAAGCTCTTCGGCTGCCCCGCCGCCATCGGCGACCGGGTCACCAGCGCGATGGCCGACATGTTCGACGGCAAGGACGCGCTGAAGGCCAGCGACGAACTGACCGCCTGCTTCATGGAGCTCATCACCCTCAAGCGCCGCGAGCCCGGTGACGACATCACCTCCTGGCTCGTCCAGCACTCCGCCGGGCTCACCGACGAGGAGCTCAAGGACCAGCTGGTGATGCTGATCGGCGCCGGTGTGGAGCCGACCCGCAACCTCATCGCCAACGCCCTGCTCCTGCTGCTGGGTCCGGAGGGCGAGGACGGGCCGAGCATGCAGATCGAGGACGCCCTCGACCATGTCCTGCTCAACAACCCGCCGATCGCCAACTACGCCACGCACTTCCCGGTGCAGGACGTCGACCTGGGTGGAGTGGTGGTTCAGGCGAACTCCCCGCTGGTCATCAGCTTCGCCGGAGCCAACAGCGACCCCGCGCTCACCGCCGCGGGCCAGGCCCACAGCCGTGGCGCCCACCTCGCCTGGGGCGCGGGCCCGCACGCCTGCCCGGCCAAGAGCCCGGCCCAGGTCATCGCGGTCACCGCCATCGAGCAGATCCTCAACGCGCTGCCCGACCTCGTGCTGAGCGTCCCGGCCCAGGAACTCCAGTGGCGTCCCGGCCCCTTCCACCGCGCCCTGGCCGCCCTGCCCGTCCAGTTCGCCCCCACCCCGGCGACCCGGATGGCGTCGGCGTACGGCGTGCCCACCGCGCCCCGCCCCGCAGTCGTCCAGCAGCCCGCACCCGCCGCGCGCATCCCGGCCCCCGCGGCGCAGAAGCCGGCCAAGAAGGGATTCTGGAGCAGCTTCCTCGAGATCTTCCGTGTGTGACGGCTTAGCCCACCCGCGCTTAGCCCACCCCGGCCACCCGGTGCCGGAGAGGAGACCCGCACAGTCCTGAGTCTCCTCTCCGGCACCTGCGTTCGTTCGGGGGACGGATCGGCTCCCACACTCCCGAAAGCGCATTCTTCGGGCAGAATCGACTTCCGTACAGCCTGGTCCGCGGTGCGAGGAGCTGCGTATGGAGTACTACGACCTCGGCTCCCACGGCCGGCCCGTCACCACCGCGTCCGCCGAGGCCCAGCTCTGGTTCGACCGGGGCCTGGTGTGGACGTACGCCTTCCACCACGAGGAGGCCGTGGCCTGCTTCGAGAGGGCGGCCGCCGCCGACCCGGACTGCGCGATGGCCCACTGGGGCATCGCCTACGCGCTGGGCCCGAACTACAACAAGCCCTGGGAGTTCTTCGACGACCGGGACCTCGCCCGGACCGTCGAACGCACCCATGCGGCCGTCGAGGCGGCCCACGAGAAGGCGGCCGTCCGGGCCACCGTGGTGGAGCGGGCCCTGATCGGCGCCCTGCGCGCCCGCTACCCGCAGGCGAAGCCCGCCGAGGACTGCACGGTGTGGAACCCGCCCTACGCCGACGCCATGCGCACCGTCCACGAACTCGCCCCGGACGACGCCGACGTGGCGGCCCTGTACGCGGACGCGCTGATGAACCTCACCCCCTGGCAGCTGTGGGACCTGCGCACCGGCGAGCCCGCCGCCGGCGCGCGCACCCGCGAGGCCCGCGCCGTCCTGGAGCGAGCGCTGACGAGCGCCACCGGACGCGAGCACCCGGGCGTCCTGCACCTGTACGTCCACCTGATGGAGATGTCGCCCACCCCCGAACTGGCCCTGTCCGTCGCGGACCGCCTGCGCGGCCTGGTACCGGACGCCGGACACCTGCTGCACATGCCCTCCCACCTGGAGGTTCTGTGCGGCGACTACCGCCGGGTGGTGTCCGACAACAGCGCGGCGATCACCGCCGACGAGAAGGTGCGGGCCCGGTCGGGCGCCATGAACTTCTACACGCTCTACCGCTCGCACAACTACCACTTCAAGATCTACGGGGCGATGTTCCTGGGCCGGTCGGAGGTCGCCCTGGAGACCGCCGCCCAGCTGGAGGCGTCGATCCCGGAGGAACTGCTGCGTGTCGAGAGCCCTCCCATGGCCGACTGGCTGGAGGGCTTCCTCGCGATGCGGGTCCACGTCCTGATCCGCTTCGGCCGCTGGACCGACATCCTCGACCTGCCGCTGCCCACCGACCCGCGCCTGTACTGCGTGACCACCGCGATGCTCCACTACGCCCGCGGCGTCGCCCTGTCCTCCCTCGGCCGCGTCACCGAGGCGGAGGCCGAACGGGCCCTGTTCCAGGCGGCGGTGGCCGAGGTCCCCGAGACCCGGATGCTCTTCAACAACACGTGCGCCGACATCCTGGCGATCGCCTCCGCGATGCTGGACGGGGAACTCGCCTACCGCAAGGGCGAGTTCGACACCGCCTTCGCGGCCCTCGCCCGGTCGATCGAGCTGGACGACAACCTCCCCTACGACGAACCCTGGGGCTGGATGCAGCCCACCCGCCACGCCTACGGCGCCCTCCTGCTCGAACAGGGCCGGGTGGCCGAGGCGGAAGCCGTCTACCGAGCCGACCTCGGCCTCGACGACACCCTCCCGCGACCGCTCCAACACCCGGGCAACGTCTGGGCGTTGCACGGCCTCCACGAGTGCCTGGTCCGCGGGAGGAAGGACGGGGAGGCACGGATCGTGGCCCAGCAGCTGCGCATGGCCGCCGCCCTGGCCGACGTACCGGTGGAGGCGTCGTGCTACTGCCGCGTGGAGACCGGCTGCTGCGGCTAGGCTCACGCAACAAGGCGGCGGCAGCGGGGAGTTGCATGCGCGGGACGGGCGAGCTCATCGCGGACACCTATGCGCTCGGTGCGGGCCCCTGGACGATGACACCCGTCGCCCGCGGCGCCCTCGGACAGATCTGGAAGCTGTCCGGGAACGGCACGGCCTGGGCGGTGAA
This sequence comes from Streptomyces sp. NPDC057253, assembly GCF_042669125.1. Lineage (NCBI taxonomy): Bacteria > Bacillati > Actinomycetota > Actinomycetes > Kitasatosporales > Streptomycetaceae > Streptomyces > Streptomyces sp. NPDC057253. The sequence continues at coordinate 95,812 of NZ_JBHUXV010000004.1, forward strand.
GGAACTGCTCTTCGACAGGGACGAGCCGGACGCCGCTGCCGAGGCCGCCCTGCGCGACGCGGCCGAACCGCTCGGCGTCTCCGCGCCACGCCTCATGACCGACCGCACCGGCGCCCCCGTCGTACGGCTCCCCGAAGGCTCCTGGGTGAAGCTGTACGACTGGGTCGACGGCTCCGAGGCCGACCCGACGGACCCGGAGATCCAGAGCTGGTGCGGCCGTACGCTCGCGCTGCTGCACCAGGCGGGCGAGGGCGCGGCCGGGACCCCCGAGGGCTGGTACGAGGAGTGTCCCGGGGCGGCCGAATGGGCCGTACTGCTGGACCGGGTCGAGCGTGCGGGCATGCCTTGGGCCGAGGAGCTGGCGGAGTTCGTCGCCACGACCGCCGCGGAACTGGGGCGGCACGTGTCGCCGTCGGCTCCCGGCGACGTGGTGACCTCCCATCTCGACCTGCGCCCGCAGAACGTGCTGGTCGGACGCGGTGGGCCGGTTCTTCTCGACTGGGACAACGCCGGGCCGGTCTCGGCGGAGCGTGAGCTCGCCCGGGCGCTGTACGTGTGGTCGGGCGGGAACCACTTCGACGCCGGGGCCGCCCGGCGGCTGGTGCGCGCCTACCGGGACGCCGGGGGCCGCGCGGTGGTCAAGGGCGTGGACGCCTTCTCGATGCTGTTCGCGACGGACCTCAACTACGTCCACGTACAGGCCGCGTGCGCGGTCGACCCGGCGCTGACCGCCGGACAGCGCGACTTCGGCGGCCGGGAGGCGGTGGCCAAGCTGCGGAACCTGCCCGGCCTGGGATCCGTGACCCGGCTGACGGAGGCCGTCGCGGCCGAGTGGTGACGCGGCACAGGGCCCGTGGGGCACCGTTCGGCACCCGGCACTAGTGTCCTCGGCATGAGCGAAAACTCCGAGCGGTCCGTCACCGTCGAGCGCACCGGCACCGGCCACTTCGTCGCCACCAACACCCGCGGCGGCACGATCGCCTTCGGTACCGGCTCCGACAGCGAGTTCACCCCGGTCGAACTGCTGCTCGCCGCGCTCGGCGGCTGCACGGCGGTGGACGTCGACCTCGCCACCAGCCGGCACGCCGAGCCGAGTGCCTTCACCGTCCAGGTGACGGGCAACAAGGTCAACGACGAACTCGGCAACCGGCTGACCGACCTCGCGGTCACCTTCACCGTCGCCTTCCCGGACGGCGAGGGCGCCGACCGGGCCCGCACGATCCTGCCCCGGGCGGTCAAGACCTCCCACGACCGCCTGTGCACGGTCAGCCGCACGGTCGAGATCGGCACGCCCGTCACCGCCAAGGTCGAGGACGCCTGACCGCTTTCGTACCCTGTCCCCGTGTCCGCCCCCCGCCTCCGCCGTGTCGCCGTGCTCGTCCTCGAAGGCGCGAAGCCCCTCGACGTCGGGATCCCCGCACAGGTGTTCACCACGCGCGCGAGCATGCCGTACGAGGTACGGCTGTGCGGCGCGGCCCCCGGGCTGGTGAGCGGCGGGGACGGGCTGTCGTACCACGTCGCCCATGGCCTGGACACGCTCGCGTGGGCGGAGCTCGTGTTCCTCCCCGGCTACCGGTTCCCGGACCGCGAGGACCCGCCGCCGGCCGTGGTCGAGGCCCTGATCGCCGCCCACGACCGGGGCGCACGGCTCGCCGCCATCTCCACGGGTGCCTTCGCGCTGGCCGCCACCGGCCTCCTCGACGGCAGACGGGCCACCACCCACTGGCACTACACGCGAGCGCTCGCGGCCAAGCACCCCCTCGTGCGGGTCGACGAGAACGTCCTGTTCGTCGACGAGGGCAGCGTCCTGACCTCGGCCGGCGCCGCCTCCGGCATCGACCTGTGCCTGCACGTCCTGCGCGGCGACCTCGGTGTGGCCGCCTCCAACCACGCGGCGCGTCGCCTGGTCGCGGCCCCCTACCGCAGCGGGGGCCAGGCGCAGTACGTGCCGCGCAGCGTGCCGGAGCCGCTCGGCGAGCGGTTCGCCGCCACCCGGGAATGGGCCCTGCACCGCCTCGACGAACCGCTCACCCTCGACCTCCTGGCCCGTCAGGCCGCCGTCTCCCCGCGCACCTTCTCCCGGCGCTTCGTCGAGGAGACCGGGTACACGCCGATGCAGTGGGTCATGCGGGCCCGCATCGACCGGGCCCGCGAACTGCTGGAGCGCTCGGAGCGCGGGGTCGAGCAGATCGCGACCGACGTCGGACTCGGGACGGGCGCGAATCTGCGGACGCACTTCCAGCGGATCCTGGGCACCACCCCGAGCGAGTACCGGCGCACCTTCACCCGGGGCGAATAGCCCCCACGCGGGCGTGGCGCGATCCTTTTGAACCGTGGCGATCGCGCCACTGTCAGCGGCGCACACCGCGCGCGAGCCTGGTGGACATAGGGAAGGGACACCATTCATGACTCGCATCGCCATCAACGGATTCGGCCGCATCGGACGCAATGTGCTGCGCGCACTCCTGGAACGCGACACCAGCCTGGAGATCGTCGCCGTCAACGACCTCACCGAGCCCGCCACGCTCGCGAGGCTGCTCGCCTTCGACAGCACGGCGGGCCGGCTCGGACGTCCGGTCACCGTCGACGGGAACGCCCTGGTCGTCGACGGCCGCCGGATCACCGTCCTCGCCGAACGCGAGCCGGCACAGCTGCCGTGGGCCGAGCTCGGCGTCGACCTCGTGCTGGAGGCCACCGGGCGCTTCACCTCGGCCAAGGCCGCCCGCGCCCACCTCGACGCGGGCGCGCGGAAGGTCCTGGTCAGCGCGCCCTCGGACGGCGCCGACGTCACCCTCGCGTACGGGGTCAACACCGACGCCTACGACCCGGACGTGCACACCATCGTCTCCAACGCGTCCTGCACCACCAACGCGCTCGCCCCGCTGGCGTCGGTGCTCGACGAGCTGGCCGGCATCGAGCACGGCTTCATGACGACGGTGCACGCCTACACCCAGGAGCAGAACCTCCAGGACGGGCCGCACCGCGACGCCCGCCGCGCGCGTGCCGCCGGCGTCAACATCGTGCCGACCACCACGGGTGCCGCCAAGGCGATCGGCCTGGTGCTGCCCAACCTGGACGGCAAGCTGTCCGGCGACTCGATCCGGGTGCCGGTGCCGGTCGGCTCGATCGTCGAGCTCAACACGACCGTCGCCCGTGACGTGACCCGCGAGGACGTGCTCGCGGCCTACCGCACCGCCGCCGAGGGGCCCCTCGCGGGCATCCTGGAGTACTCGGAGGACCCGCTGGTCTCCTCCGACATCACGGGCAACCCCGCCTCGTCGATCTTCGACTCGGCCCTCACCCGTGTCGACGGCCGCCATGTGAAGGTGGTCGCCTGGTACGACAACGAGTGGGGCTTCTCGAACCGCGTGATCGACACCCTCCAGCTCCTCGCCCAGGGCTGACGCAACAGGACCGGGCACCCCGTCCGGGGTGCCCGGTCCGCGTCGAGGGCGTCCTCACCACCCGGCGACTCCGACCTGAAGACATCGGATGAGTCGCTGGGTTGGCGGTGTCAAAGTCATTGACAGGTGCACACAGGCCTCTTAGGTTCCCCGATACACCCGATGTATCGACGATCCGTCAGGTCTGGAGGACAACGATGACCTCACCCCCGCAGAGACCCTCGAACCCGGCCCGCAGGGCCGTGCTCGGCACCGCGCTGGGCGGAACAGCGGCAGCCGTACTGCCCGGAGCGCCGGCCACCGCGTTACCCGGAGCGGCCCACGCCGAAGAACCGCCCTCCGCGCGCGGCGCCCAGGGCCCCTGGGAACTCCGCGACACCATGACGACCGACGGCGCCTGGGACCGGTTCCTGCGCGACCAGGACCTGGTGTGGACCCGGCTGCCCACCCTCTGGTACGAGGGCCCCTTCCTCGGCGACGGCCAACTGGGCAGCATGATCTACCAGGAGCCCGGCGCCAACAAGATCCGCTTCACCGTCCAGCACGGCCGGGTCCAGGACCACCGGCCCGAGTTCGGCAGCGGCTGGGGCACCTGCCGGCTCCCCGTCGGCCACCTCACCCTCGAACCCACCGGCACCATCACCGCCGTCGACTGGCGACTCAGCCTCTGGAACGCCGAACTCACCGGCACCGTCACCACCACCGCCGGCACCCTCACCCTCGCCGCCCTCATCCACGACGAGGTCCTCGCCGTCCGTGTCACCGCCCGCGGCGGCGAGCGGGCCACCTGGACCTTCCACCCCGAGGAGGCCATCAGCCCCCGGAAGATCAGCGAGGCCCCGCCCAGCGGCTACACCACCAACCCGCCGTGGACCACCCGCACCGCCTCCGACGGCACCGAGCAGGTCCTCCAGCCCCTCACCGGCGGCGGACAGACGGCCACCGCCCACCGCCGCACCGGCGACGAACTGCTGCTCAGCGTCGGCCACAGCCACCCCTCCGACACGGCCGCCGAGGCCGACTCCCTGCGCACCCTCCGCCGCGCGCAGTCGTACAAGACGCTCCGGCAGCGGCACATCCGCTGGTGGCACGCCTTCTACCGCAAGAGCTTCGTGTCGTTCCCCGACCAGCGCCTCCAGAGCTTCCACTGGATCCAGCTGTACAAGGTCGCCTCGGCCAGCCGGGCCGGCGGACCCGTGATGGCGACCTCCGGGCCCTGGCTGGAGCCCACGCCCTGGCCCGCGGTCTGGTGGAACCTCAACGTCCAGCTGGAGTACTGGCTCATCAACGGCTTCAACCACCCGGAGCTGGACTCCCTCGCCACCACCCTGCGCCAGAACCAGGAGCAGCTGACCGCCAACGTGCCGGCCGCCTACCGCGCCGACAGCTCGGGCGTGGGCCGCAGCTCCGACATGTTCGCCAACCGCAGCGTGGGCCGCCCCGGCACCGGCGCCGAAGTCGGCGACCTCACCTGGGCGTTGCACAACGTGTGGCTGTCCTACCGCCACTCCATGGACACGTCCCTGCTGCGCGACACCATCTACCCGGTGCTGCGCCGGGCGATCAACTACTACCTGCACTTCCTCACCCCGGGCAGCGACGGCAAGCTCCATCTGCCCAGCACCCTCTCGCCCGAGTACCCGGTCGTACCGCCCCAGGACACCAACTACGACCTCGCCCTGATCCGCTGGGGCTGCCGGACCCTCATCGAGTCCGCCGAACTCCTCGGCATCGAGGACGAGTCGGCGCCGCGCTGGCAGGAGGTCCTGGCCAGACTCACGCCCTACCCGGTCGACGACAACGGCTTCATGATCGGTGCGGACACCCCGTACGCCCAGTCCCACCGGCACTACTCCCACCTGCTGATGGTCTATCCGCTCTACCTCGTCAACTGGGACCAGCCCGAGAGCCGCGACCTCATCACCCGGTCGATCGTCCACTGGCACGCGCTGACCGGCTCCCACCGCGGCTACAGCTACACCGGCGCCGCCTCCATGTACGCCATGACCGGCGACGGCGACACCGCGATCACCTATCTGCGGAAGTTCTTCGACCCCACCACGCGCTATCCCTGCCGCCCCAACACCCACTACACCGAGGCCGGCCCGGTCATCGAGACCCCGCTGTCCGCCTCGCAGTCCCTGCACGACATGTTCTGCCAGAGCTGGGGCGGGGTGATCCGCGTCTTCCCGGCGGTCCCGACCGCCTGGGCGGACCTCACCCTGCACAACTTCCGCACCGAGGGCGCCTTCCTGGTCAGCGCGGTCCGCAAGGCCGGCCGCACCCGCTTCGTCCGGGTCAGGAGCCTGGCCGGCGAACCCCTGAAACTCCGGCACGGCCTCACCGGACGCCTCACCGCCGTCCTGGACGACGGCACCCCGGCCCCCACCCGCGACCTCGGCGACGGCACCCTCGCCATCGACCTGCCGCGAGGCCGCGAGGTGCTCGTCCACGCCGGTGCCCGCCCCGACCTCACCCTCGCGCCCGTCGCCGTCAGCGAGCCCGGAGCGGCCTGGGGACTGCCGTAAAGGCCACACGACTCGGAGGAATTCGATGGCAGTTCCGATCAGAACGGCGGTCGCCGCACTCTGTGCCTCGCTCGCGGCCGCCCTCCTCACCACCGCACCCGCACAGGCCCGACCGGACGACCAGGCATGGTCGTTGTCCGCGGGAGCACACGCACCGCGCGCCCAGGTCACCCTCGACGACACCACCGGCCGGCTGAGCCTCGCGGTCGCGCGGGACGGCCGTACGGTCATCGAACCGTCGCCCCTCGGGATCGTCACCGAACGGACCGACCTGTCGCGGGACCTGCGCTTCCTGCACCGCAAGAGCCGGACGATCCAGGAGCATTACCGCACCAAGTCCGGCAAACGGCTGGACCGGCGGGTCCGGATGAACGAGACCAGGCTGTCCTTCGCCGGCGCCGCGGGCGCCCGGCTCGACCTCGTGGTCCGCGCCTCCGCGGACGGCATCGCCTACCGGTACGTCCTGCCCGCCGACTCCGGCGACGTGCTCGGCGAGGCGTCAGCCTTCACCCTCCCGGCGGACGCGAAGGCGTGGCTCGGCGCCTACCGGGCCGACAACGAGGGCCAGTTCGTCCAGTACACCGCCGCGACCGCGCCCACCGGCGAGTACTCCGACCAGGCGCTCTTCTCGACCGACGGCGGCTACACCCTGCTCGCCGAGTCCGACCTCACCGGCGGCTACTCCGGTGCCCGGCTCGCCCATGACCAGGGCACCGGCACCTACCGCGTCAGGCTCGCCGACGAACGGGTCGTGTCCACCGGCCCGTTGGCCACCCCCTGGCGCGCGATGGTCACCGGCGACCTCGCCACCGTCACCCGCTCCACCTTCACCGACGACCTCGCCGCCGCCTCCAAGGTGCGCGACACCTCCTGGATCAGGCCCGGAACCGTCCTGTGGACCTGGCTCGCGGGTGGCAGGGAGGCGGGACAGAGCCTCGCCGCGCAGAAGGCCTACGTCGACTACGCCGCCGAACGCGGCTGGCCCTACGAGGCAGTTGACGCCGGGTGGTACTACCGGCCGGGGGAGTGGGACGTCACCAACCCCGACTGGCAGACCGAGAGCTGGCTGCCGGAACTCGTCCGGTACGCCCGCGCCAAGGGCGTCGGCATCATCGTCTGGATCCACCAGCGCGACCTCGACACCCCCGAGGAACGCGCGCAGTGGCTGCCCACCCTGGAGCAGTGGGGCGTGAAGGGCGTCAAGATCGACTTCATGAACTCCGAGGCCCAGCCCATGCTCCGGTGGTACGACACCATCCTCGCGGAGACGGCCGCCCACCACCTCATGGTCGACTTCCACGGCTCCACGATCCCCAAGGGCATCCAGCGCACCTGGCCGCAGGTCATGACCCTGGAGGGCGTCGCGGGCGAGGAGAAGCGCACCAACACCGCCGCCCACCTCACCACCCTGCCCTTCACCCGCAACGTCATCGGCTCCATGGACTTCACCCCCGGGGCCTTCCAGCGGGTCGGACTGCGCCCCAACTCCGACGCGGCCGAGGTGGGCCTCACCGTCGCCTACGAGTCGGGGCTCCAGATGTTCGCGGGCACCCCCGCGTCGTACGAGGCAAGGCCCCTGGCCCGGGCCTACTTCGACCAGGTGCCCGCGGCCTGGGACGACACCCGGCTGCTCGCCGGGACCCCCGGCCAGGAGGCCGTGCTGGCCCGCCGCAGCGCGGACCGCTGGTTCCTCGGCGGCGTCTACGCGGGGGCCGCCCGCACGGCCGAGGTACCGCTGTCGCTCGGTCCGGGCCGGTGGCTCGTGGAGACGATCCGGGACGGCGCCGACGGCCTCGTCCAGGACAGCCGGGTCCTGCGCGGCGGTGACGTCCTGAGCGTCGACGTCGTCGCGAACGGCGGCTTCGCCGGGCTCGCCTGCCCGTGGCGGCCGGGCGTCACCACCTGCTACCGCTGAGCGCGCGGTCGTTCCGGGGAGCCGTGTCCGATCGGCAGGACGTCGATCGGATACGGCTCGGACGGCCGCCTTCCTCGCTAGGCTTGCCGTCGGAGGTGCCCAAGTGGCCGAAGAAGCAAGCCAGTTGCCGGACGCTCCCGCATCGACGACGGTCGTGGTGATCGGCGCGGGCCCGGCAGGTATGACCGTCGCCACCCTGCTCCAGCGCAGCGGCATCGACTGCGTGGTCCTGGAACGCCGCTCGCGCGACCACGTGGCCCGGCGCCAGCGGGCCGGCATCGTCGAGACCCGCGCGGTCCGCATGTTCGACTCCTGGGGACTGGCCGACCAGGTCCTCGGCGGCATCCCGCACGACGGCATCCTGGAGTTCCGGGTGGACGGCCGCAGCCACCTGGTCTCCGACCGTGACGGCTCCGACGGTCCGGCCGCCCGGCTGTGCCCCCAGCAGGTCCTCGTGCAGAAACTCACCGAGACCTTCCTGGAGGGCGGCGGCGACCTGCGCTTCGAGGCCCTGGACGTGTCCCTGCACGACCTGACCGGTGACCGCCCCACCATCCGCTACCGCACACCCGACGGCACCCCGCACGCCCTGACCTGCGACTTCGTCGCCGGGTGCGACGGCGACCACGGCGTCAGCCGTACGGCCGTCCCCGACGGCGCCCTCACCGCGCACGCCTTCGACCACGGCATCGGCTGGCTCACCGTCCTGGCCGACGCCCCGCCCCCCGCCCACCCCCTCCTGGCCGTCAGCTCCCAGGGCTTCGCCGCGCACTTCCCGCGGGGCCCGTACGCGAGCCGCTACTACCTCCAGTGCCCGCCCGACGACACCCCGGACCACTGGCCCGAGCAGCGCGTCTGGGACGCCCTGCGCACCCGGCTCGGCGATCCCGGCCTGGTCTCCGGGCCGATCACCGACCGCGAGGTCTTCCGGCTCCGCAGCCTGGTCCACGACCCCATGCGGTACGGCCGTCTCTTCCTGGTCGGCGACGCGGCGCACATCGTGTCGCCGATGGGTGGCAAGGGCATGAACCTCGCCCTGTACGACGCCGACCTCCTCGCGCGGGCCGTGCGGGACGTCGTCCGGGACGGCGACGACACCGCGCTGCGCGACTACTCGGCCCGCTGTCTGCGCCGCGTCTGGAACGACCAGGAGTTCTCGCACTGGCTCACCCGGACCCTGCACGACGCCGGGGACGCGGAGCCGTTCCCGCGCCACCTCGCCCGAGCCCGTCTCGACCGGCTCTTCACCTCCCCGGCGGCGGCCCGCGCGTTCGCCGAACTCATGACCGGCATCGACCTGGAGGCAGGAGCGGCACCCTTGGAGAAATTGTCCGGCAACCTTTCCGGGAACGGCGGCGACTGACGGTCGGAAGCTCGTACGCACCACACAAGGACCTGTCTGTGGCAACCAGCTCACACCGTTCCCCTACGTCTTCGTCGGGCAGACGGCGCATGGCTCTCGGCGTCGCGGTCGCCGCGGTGGCCGTCGCACTCGTGACCGCGCTGATCGGCGCGTTCGGCCCCGACCACGAGAGCGCGTCCGGCCCCGTCGGGGCCACGGCCGTCGCCGAGGCCCGCACGACGCCGACCGCGTCCGCGTCCACACCGTCGGCGAAGCCCACGACCGCCTCTCCGTCGGCCTCGCCCTCGTCCCGCCGGAGCAGTCCGGCCGCCGCCGCGAGCAGTGCGGCGTCCCGTGCGGCGGCGACACCGACCGCCGAGCAGGCCCGGAAGGCGTCCGGTTCGGCCCCGCTCGGCGGGCGCATCAAGCCCGGTGCCTCCTACACGGGCGTGGCGACCTTCTACGACGTGGGCAACGGCGACGGGGCCTGTCTGTACGGGCCGACCAGCGACACCATGACCGCGGCCATGAACACCACGGACTACGAGACGGCCAAGGCCTGCGGGGCGTACATCCTCGTCCGGGCCGCGAGCGGTGCCTCGGTCACGGTGCGGATCACCAACGAGTGCCCGCTGCCCTGCGCACCCGGTCAACTCGACCTCAGCCCCCAGGCCTTCGCGAAGCTCGCCGCCCCGGTCACCGGGCGCATCCCGATCACCTGGAGCCTGGTGAGCCCCAGCACCTCCGACACGATCTCGATCCGCTACAAGACCGGATCGTCCCGCTACTGGTGCGCGATCCAGGCGATCGGCCACCGCAACCCGCTGGCCCGTCTCGAAGTCCGAACCGGCTCCGGCTGGACCGAGTTGGCCCGCACGGGTTACAACTACTTCCTCTCCGAGCACGGCAACGGGTGCGGCGCCGCGATCAGGCTCACCGACATCTACGGCGAGCGACTGGAGGTGACCGGGATCGGAGTGCGGCCGGACGTGGTGCAGCGGACCGGGGTGCAGTTCGCCCGGCACTGACGGTGGCGGCAGGCTGGAGCGGCGATGGCCGTGGGCCCGCTGACGGACCGGGCGGGCTCGGCGGGCCACCGGCCCTTCGGCTCAGGTGTGGGGCAGGCGGAGGGTGAAGATCGTCTGGCTGCCGGGGGTGCTGGTGGCCGAGACCGTGCCGCCGTGGGCCTCGGTGAGCTGGCGGACGATCGCGAGGCCCAGGCCGCTGCCGCCGGTCTGGCGGCTGCGGGACTTGTCGGCGCGCCAGAAGCGGTCGAAGACGCGGGGCAGGTCGTCGGCGGCGATGCCGGTGCCGGTGTCGGCGACCTCGATGACGGTCTGCGCGCCCTCGCTCCGGCAGCCGAGCGTGACGACACCTCCGGGAGGCGTGTGCCGGATCGCGTTGGACAGCAGGTTGCCGACGGTCTGACGCAGGCGCGCGGGGTCGGCGTACAGGACCGGGGTGTCCTCGATGTGGGTGGTGAGCGTGATCCCGGCGGTCTCGGCCCTGCCGCGGTGGGCCGCGGCCACGTGGTCGAGGAGCTCCCGCAGGCTCAGGGGCTCCGGGTGCAGGCGCAGACGGCCCGCGTCCGCCTGGGCCAGGTGCTGGAGGTCGTCCACGATGTGCTGGAGCAGCAGGGCCTCCTCCAGGAGGGAGGCGACGAACTTCTCGTCCGAGGTGGCCAGGCCGTCCTGGGCCGCTTCGAGCCAGCCGCGGATCGTGCTGAGCGGTGTGCGCAGTTCATGGGCGACATCGCTGACCATCGCCTTGCGCTGGTCCTCCAGCCGCTCACGGCGCTCGGACAGGTCGTTGAAGGCGGCCGCCAGATGACCGATCTCGTCGTTGGTGGTCACCGGTACCCGCAGGTGCTCCTGGGGCGAGTGGCGGGCCGCGTCGGTCAGCGCCCGCAGCGGTCTGACCAGCCGGGTGCCGACGGTGACGGTGACCGCCAGGGTCAGGACGAGGACGAGCGCGGCGACACCGGCGACCCTGGCCGTGTCGGCGGACGAGAGGTCGAAGCCCGGTGCGGCCGGCGATCCGGCCGGCGTGGCGACGAACAGCAGCGCGGGCGGGGCGACATAGGGGGCGAGCTGCTCGCGGCGGGCGGTGCCGACGCACCGCTGCACGGGCTCGCCGACGCTCCTGGTGGGTGCGAAGCCGAGACCGACCTCGACGGGATCCAGGCGCTGGCGTTTCAGGCAGCCGTTCACCAGGGTGTTGAGCCGGCCGAGGGCCCGCTGCTCCGTCCTGGTCGGCTCGTCGAGTTCGTACACACCGCACACCTCGCCGACCTTGCGCTGGATGCCGCTGTCGCCGGTCATGACGAGGGAGGGCCTGCCGCTCGCCCCTTCGGTGACCCCGGCGGCGAAACCGGTACCCCGCAGGCAGGTCTGCAACTTCCGGGCGACGTACCGCAGTTGCTTGCGTTCGGCTTCCGGCAGCCGGTACGGGCCGACCGCTCGTGGGTCGACACCGTCCGCCTGGACGCCGGGCAGCAGCGCCGGGTCGGCCCGCAGCGGGTCGACGAGCGCCGAGGCGTTGGCGGGGAGTTCCTGGGAGACGCTGTCGGACGCGGCGACGGGCCGGCGGTCCTGGGTGGTCAGGGTGATGTGCCGGCCGGTCTGGGCGGAGAGCCGTTTCAGTGCGGGCCTCACCGCGGACCAGTCGGTGTGCTCGGCCGCGTAGCCGATGAGCGTGTCGTAGATCCGGGCGTCGTCGGCGAGGACCTGTCCCTGCTCCTGCTGGATGGCGCTGGTGGTGGTGCGCGCGGCCAGCCAGGCCGTGGCCGCGACCGAGCACACGGCGATGGTGATCGACGCGGCCAGCAGCCGGATCAGCAGACTGCGGCGCAAGGGCAGCCGGGCGTGCGGGCGCGCCCGCTTCTCAGCGGCCACGGGTGCCGTCGGTGAGGCGGTAGCCGACACCGAACACCGTCTGGAGATAGGCAGGTCGGCGGGGCACGCGCTCGATCTTCTTGCGGAGGTTCAGGACGTGCACGTCGATGGTGCGCTCGGTGATGTACCGGTCGTCCCCACGGGTGCTCGCCAGCAACTGGCGCCGGGTGAAGACCCGTTCGGGCTCGGCGGCCATCGTGGCGAGCACGTCGAACTCACCCGGTGTGCAGGTCACCTGCCGGCCCTCGATCTCGACGACGCGGCGCACGGGGTCGACGGCGAGGGCGCCGACCCGCAGCACCGGGTCCGCCGCCGGGGTGCCGGACGCCCGGGTCCGCCGTAGCAGGGTACGGATGCGGGCCATCAACTCGCGTGGGCTGTAGGGCTTGGTGAGGTAGTCGTCCGCGCCGAGGTCCAGGCCGAGCAGCAGGTCCTCCTCGGTGCTGCGGGCGGTCAGCATCAGCACCGGCAGATCGCTCTCGCGGCGCAGGATGCGGCAGACGTCCAGACCGTCGACGACCGGCATCATCACATCGAGGACCAGCAGGTCGGGCCGGTGCCGACGCACCTCGTCGAGCGCGGCGCGCCCGTCGTGGACGAGCAGGGCGGTGTGGCCCTCGCTCTCCAGGTAACGGCGGATCACCTCGGCCTGTTTGGTGTCGTCCTCGGCCACGAGGACACGGGCGTTCATGGGGGCCAGCGTAGGCGCGCCGGGATCAGGTCAGACGGCTTTCTGACCGCGTCCTGACAGGATGCTCATAACTTCGGGCCAGGGTCTGCGCCATGTTGAACCACTTCAATCGAACCGCGCTCACCGCCGTCGGTGCGGCCGGGCTGCTCCTGCTGACCGCCTGCGGGGGCGTCGGCGGAAACGACGACGCGGGCAAGGGCGATGACGGCGAGGTCGCCTCGCTCACCACCCCGGCGGCGGACGGCGGTTCGGCGAGCGCGAGCGCCGATCCCGACGCGGGCCGCCCGCAGATCCGGCTGGACAGCACCAACGAGGAAGTCAACCGGATGTACGAAGCCTGGCAGTCGTGTCTGAAGGACCACGGGGCGCAGGAGAAGTACAAGCGCAAGCCGAACGACCCCGCGGTGCTGGCCTGCCGGGGCAAGGAGCCGCTCAACCCGCCGGAGCTGGACCCGGCCAAGAACCCGGACTACAGCGACGACGTGCGCGAGATGGTGAAGTGCATGAAGGGGCACGGCATCAAAGCCCTCGTCCACGAAGGCAATTGGGCCCTGGAGACCGGGGATGAACTCAACCGCCCGCACTACGAGGAATACGAACTCGACTGTCAGGTGAAGGCGTTCGGTGGAGACAAGTAACGACACCGGGGCCGCGCGTCGGCCGGGCGGACGGCGGCTGGTCGTCGGAGTGGTGGCGTCGGCGGTCGTCGTGGCGAGCGCGTTCGCCGTGACCGCGTGGCAGAACGCCGACGGGACGGCGGACACCGCGAAAGGCGACGCCGTGCGGACCGCGACCGCCGTCGTCACCAGGAACGACCTCTCCAACGCCCAGACGCTCGACGGAACCCTCGGCTACGGCCGGGCGACCACCGTCAAGGGCGGCAAGGCGGGCCTGATCACCTGGCTGCCGGCGACGGGGACCACGGTGAAGCGGGGCGAGTCGCTGTACCGGGTGGACAACGTCCCGGTACCGGTCTTCTACGGCGGCACACCGCTGTACCGGACGCTGGAGGCCAGGGGCACCACCGGCCCGGACGTGCGGACCGTGGCGGACAACCTCAGGGAACTCGGCTACGACATCGGCGTCCAGCCCGCGGTGGGCACGTGGGTCACCCCGCAGCCGGGCACGAGCGAACCGGTGCCGTCGAGCACGGCCTCGGCCGCGCCCCCGTCGAGCACCCCGCCCGCCACCCCCACCGCCCCCGTCCAGGTCAGGCGCGGCGACGGGGTCCTGACCGCGAGCCTCATCGCCGCCGTCAAGCGGTGGCAGACCGCGGTCGGCATCCCGGCCACCGGCTCACTGGGTGTCGGCGACCTCACGGTGCTCCCCGGCGCCGTACGGGTCGAAGGCGTCCAGGCACAGCTCGCCGACCCGGCCGACGGGACCCTGATGACGGTCACCTCCACCCGGAAGACGGTGACCGTCCCGGTGGACCCGGACGCGGCGGGCTCGATGCGGCGGGGCGACACGGTGACGGTGAGCCTGCCCGACGACTCCACGGTCACCGGCACCATCGCCTCGATCGGCGCCGCCGTCCGCACCAGCGACGCGTCGAGCGGCGACGACACCTCCGGGCAGCCCCGGCTGACCGTCGGCGTCTCCCTGCGCGACACCGGGGCGGTGCGCGGCCTCAACTCCGCGCCGGTGCGGGTGAGTTTCACGTCCCAGACCCGCAAGGGCGTCCTCACCGTGCCCGTCGGCGCCCTGATGGCGCTGCGCGAGGGCGGCTACGCCGTGCAGTTGCCGGGCGGCCGGCTGGTGGCGGTGCGGACGGGGATGTTCTCCAAGGGCCTGGTGGAAGTCAGCGGCACGGGCCTCGCCGCCGGAACCAAGGTGGTGACGACCTCGTGAGCGCGCCCCCGGTCCTGGCGGTGCGCGGCGCGAGCATGGTCTACCCGGGCGGGGTCACCGCCCTCGACGATGTCTCGCTCGCCGTCGAACAGGGCGAACTGCTCGGCATCGTCGGCCCGTCCGGGTCCGGCAAGTCGACCCTGCTGAACATCATGGGCACACTGGACCGGCCCACGAGCGGCACCGTGGAGATCGACGGCCAGGACGTCGCGGAACTCTCCGACCGCCGGCTGTCGGCACTGCGCGGGCGCCGACTCGGCTTCGTGTTCCAGCAGTTCCACCTCACCGACGGGCTGACCGCCGCCGAGAACGTCGCCACCGGACTGCTCTACGCCGGAGTGCCGCGCCGAAAGCGCCGGGCACTGGCCCTGGAAGCACTGGACCGGGTGGGGCTCGCCCCCCGGGCCCGGCATCTGCCGCAGCAGCTGTCCGGCGGGGAGCGGCAGCGGGTGGCGATCGCCCGCGCGCTCGTCAACCGTCCCGTCCTGGTCCTCGCGGACGAGCCCACGGGCGCGCTGGACACCGCGAACGGCGTGGCCGTACTGGATCTGCTGACCGCGCTGAACCGCGAGGGCACCACCATCGCGGTCATCACCCACGACCGGGACATCGCCGCCCAGTTGCCCCGCCGGGTGGAGATCCGCGACGGCCGGCTCCGCTCCGACATCCGCATCGACGCCCACGCCCGTACGGAAAGCTGGTCATGACCATCACCTCCACCAGGACGCCCGCCCGGGGCTCCCGCAGCAGGCCGGTACGGCTGGCGCCGCTGGACATCCTGGGCCTGGGCCTGCTGGGCATCCGGACCCGCAAGGTGCGGGCCGCCCTGTCCGCCCTCGGCATCTCGATCGGCATCGCCACCCTCGTCGTCGTCACCGGGATCCCGGCGTCCAGTCAGAAAGCCCTGATGCGGGAGCTCTCCGCGCTGGGCACCAACATGCTCCAGGCCGTGCCCGCCCGGCAGGACCCACCGGTGCTGCTGCCACCGGAGTCGGTGGACATGGCCCGCCGGATCGGACCGGTCACGGCGGCCAGCGCGGTCGCCAACACCCATGCCGAGGTCCTGCGCAACGACCGCCAGGGCGACGCCGACTACACCGGGCTCACCGTCCTGGCGAGCCGGTCCGATCTGCTGCGGACGATCAACGCCAGGACGGGCTCGGGCCGGTTCCTCAGCGCCGACACCGAGAGGTTCCCGACGGCCGTGCTCGGCTCGGTCGCCGCCTCCCGGCTCGGCATCCCGAAGATCACTCCCGGGCAGAGCGCCCCGCAGATCTCCGTCAACCGCCGCTGGTTCACGGTCATCGGCGTCCTGGAGAAGACCCCGCTGTCGCCGGACATCGACCGCTCGGTGCTGGTGGGCTGGGACGCGGCGCGCTCACTGCTGCGGTTCGACGGCCACCCGACCGTGATCTACCTCAAGGCGAAGGAGTCGCAGATCGAGGCCGTACGGGACGTGCTGCCCGCCACCGTCAACCCCGAACTGCCGGGCGTGGTCCAGGTCAGCCGCCCGTCCGACGCGCTGGCCGCCAAGCGGGCCACCCAGTCCACGTTCTCCGCGCTCTTCCTGGGGCTCGCCGGGGTCGCCCTCCTCGTCGGCGGCATCGGAGTGGCCAACACCATGGTCATCTCCGTCCTCGAACGCCGCCGGGAGATCGGTCTGCGCCGGGCCCTCGGCGCCAACCGGGGCCAGATTCGCGCCCAGTTCCTCACCGAGTCGGTCGTCCTGTCAGGACTGGGCGGCCTGGCCGGGGTCGCCCTGGGCACCCTGGCCACCTTCGTCTACGCCACCCACCAGCACTGGCCACCGGTCGTCCCCCTCACCTCGGTGACCGCCGGGTTCGTCGGCGCGATCCTGATCGGCATGCTGGCCGGCGTCTACCCGTCCGTCCGCGCCGCCCGCCTGACGCCTACGGAGGCGCTGGCGACGGCCTAGACGACGGGGGGTGCGCCGGAGTCTGCTGAACGGTGTCTGGTCGCCCACCTGTTGAGGATCAGCTCCGCCATCACGGCGGGCGGCAGGGACGGGTTGGCCGCCGCCGTTTGCGCCACGCCTTCGTCCGGGTCCGGGCGACTTCACGGAACACCGCCTCCCTGGCCAGGACCTGGACCCCGTGCCGGTCGACCATGGAGCGCCCCGCGGGATTTTCCGCTGGCCGGCACGGGGGCGTCGGGGAGGCCCTGGACGGCAGCTGACCGCAGCTGCCCGCGACGGCGATGGCCCGCTGCGGCGCCCTGTGCGCGATCATCGTCCGATGGACGCTCGTTTTCTCGGCATCGCCGAACTGGCCGAAGTCCCGTCCGTGGCCGTCGTGGTGGACGTCATGCGGGCCTTCACGGTGGCGGCGTGGGCCTTCGGCCTGGGGGCGGAGAGGATCGTCCTCGCCGGCTCCCTGGACGAGGCCCTGGCACTCAAGGGACGTCACCCGGAGTGGGTGTCGCTCAAGGACGGTCCGCCCGCGCCCGGCTTCGACACCGTCAACTCGCCCGGCCTGCTGCGGTCCGTCGACCTCGCCGGACGGACCGTGGTGCAGAAGACCACGGCCGGGACGGTCGGCGCGCTGGCGGTCAGGGAGGCGTCGCTGGTGCTCTGCGCGTCCTTCGTGGTGGCGGAGGCGACGGCCCGGCTCCTGCGGACCCGGGGGAGCGACGCCGTCACGTTCGTGGTCACGGGCGAGGACGGACGGGCCGAGGAGGACCTGGCCTGTGCGCAGTACATCGCCGGACTCGCCGGTGCGGCGGTGACGGACGCGGCCGGGTCCCTCCGGCGCGCTCGCGCCTCTCGCGCCGCAGCCGAACTGACGCAGGGTGTACGGAAGGGAGTCCATCCCGACGACGTGGACCTCTGCCTCGAACTCGACCGGTTCCCCTTCGCCATGGTGGCGGCCGAGGAGGACACGCTCATGGTCCTGCGCCCGGTGAAGGCCCCGGCGGGTCGGCCGTTTCCGTGGTGAGCGGGGCATCCCGCCCCGTCAGTGTCCGGTTCCGGCCGGCGACGGTCCCGGAGCCGAGGGGGCGATACCGGGCAGGTCCGCGCCCGTCGACAGGGCGGCCCTGACGGTGACGCGCGGGTGCGGGGGAGCGGGTACGGCGAGCGTCCGGCCCGGCTTGCGGGCGGAGACGCTGCCACCGATCGAGAGAGCCGTGACGGCGCGGCTGCCGGCCGCCACCACGTACCACTTGCTCTTCGGCGACCGCCAGCCGGTCGCGGCCGCCACATGCCGGCCGAACCGGCCGCAGACTGCCGTGGCCCGTTCGCGGGAGACGATCCGCGCCGGTGCGCCGGGCCCGTCCGCGGAGCTGCGCAGCGTCACCGTCGCGTCGCCCGGCCCGCGCCACGTACTGGTGCGGACACAGGTCCACACCGCGTGGCCGCCGCCGTCCGGCAGATCCTGCTCGGCGAAGTCCCACGCGTGGACCGCGCTGATACCGCCGCCCCGCAGCGCCCCCAGGGAGCAGGCGTGGCGGGACCAGGCCGCCAGGGCCGCCGGACCGGTGGCCTCCCTCGGTTCACGGGCGGGCGCCCCAGGTCCCGGCAGCGGGGTGTAGGTGAGGTGGAGCGGCGACAGGCCGTCCCCGTCCAGCGCGGCCAGCAGGAAGGCGTGGTGCTCGGCGATCCGTTCCGACGACCGCAGTTGCAGCACCGGGGCACTCGTGCAGCCGCCCGGCGCGGACAGCGGTCGTACGGGCTGGGTGATCCCCTCGCGTGACACACCCAGCGGACGACCCAGGACGTCGGGGCGCAGCAGGTCCCTGGTCTCGGTCTCGGCGACCCAGGGCGCGAGCAGGTAGCGCACGCCCGCGCTGTCCGAGGTGAGGACCACGGCGGCCGCGGTGGTCACGTCCGCGTCGTCGGCGCGCGCGACCGTCAGCGATCTGGGCCCGCCCGACGACAGGGGCTCGGTGTAGCGGGCGAGTCGCTCGCCGTCGTGGAACAGGACCACGGCCAGCCCGCCCGCGTCGCCGGCGTACAGGAGCTGCGGTGCGTAAGGGGGCGCCACCGTGGGCGTGGCGGGGGTCGCGGACAGGCGGGTGCCGGGTTGCGGGCGGGTCCACGTGCTCAGGGCCCGCCCGAGCAGGTCCTCGTCCCGGACGCGGGAGCCGCGGGCCGGCCAGGCGGTGAAGTCGACGCGTGAGGTGTTGTCCCAGAGGTCGGCCGGGGCACGGGTGAGGGCGGCGGGCCGCAGCACGGAGCGGGTCGTCTCCGACGGCAGGGCGGTGCGCCGGGACGCGGAGTCCGGGGGAGTCCCCGTGAGGACCGCCCCCATCACCAGCAGCGCGAGCGCCGCCGCGCCGCCCAGACGCACCCTGCGGCGGCGGCGCAGCAGATCGGTGGGGCTCGCCCTCAGTGCACAGGCGTCGAACTCCCGCGGAACCCGCGGCCCGCCGGGCTGCTCGGTCGGGAGGCCGTCGCCCCGCCCGTCCGTGAGCCGGTCACCGCGCTCGGCCGTGCACTCCGCACTCGCATCGTGCGCGGCCGCGAACGCCAGGGCGGTGTGCAGCGCGCCGGCCGGGTCGGCCACACCGGCCGCCCTCAGTGCATCGGCGACGGACTCGTCCGCCATGTCGGGCAGCAGGCGGAGCATGAACGCGGCCCGTGCCGGGGCGGGAAGCTCCGACAGGGCCTGGGCGAGGCGCAGGTCCTCCGGGCTGCCCGAACCGGGGAACAGGCGCAGTCCCAGCACGA
Source organism: Streptomyces sp. NPDC057253 (assembly GCF_042669125.1). NCBI lineage: Bacteria > Bacillati > Actinomycetota > Actinomycetes > Kitasatosporales > Streptomycetaceae > Streptomyces > Streptomyces sp. NPDC057253. The sequence goes on from NZ_JBHUXV010000004.1 coordinate 115,124, forward strand.
GCGGCAGGCGCGGCAGCAGGGTGCGCGGCGGTGCCAGCCGGGTCGGCCACAGAGCCGGCCGCCGGCCGAGCGCGAGGGCGTCCCGCACCACGGTCACCGCGTACGACTGCCGCAGCGCGGCCCGGTCCTGGTCTTCCCGGCGCGGCCGGGGAACGCCCCGTACGACTCGCCCGGGGCCGGCGGCGGGCAGCACACGCTGCACCACGGAGTGCGCCAGCAGGACCCGCCGGTGCCGGCCGAGGGAGGCGGGCAGCACGACGTGTGCCAGGCGGACCAGATCGCCGTACTGCCCGATGAGGGTGCTTTCGGCCTCCAGGACCGCGGAGTGACCGGCGGAGGGCGGGAAGGGGCGAAGGCGCATGGAGTGCAGGCTTTCGTCGAGGGACGCGCTGGAGTGCACCCCGTCAAACGAGACCCCGCCCGGCAAGTCACTCGACCGGCGGTACCGTCGAGCCCCGGACGGCCTCCCGCTCGCCCCCGCTCAGCCCTTCGGCAGCGGGCCGCCGCATGCCGCCCAGGTCAGCAGGGTGCGGGTGTCACGGCGGGCGGCATCGGCGACGGCGCTGCCGTACTCCTTCGTCCCCAGTCGGCGTACCAGCCGCTCCTCGCAGTCGTCGCGCAGGGACGCCATCTCGGGTGTGCCCCGCTGCGGGTGCCCGACCGACTCCCAGTACCGCAGCCCCGCGCCCATGGCGTGCGCGGCCGCCCGGTCCTCGCCCCGGTCGCACAGCGCGATGGCGAGGACGTCCAGCGCCATGGCGATCCCGAAGGCGTCCCCGATGTCCCGCTTGGCGACCAGGACGGCGCGGGCGTGTCCCACGGCGTCCCGGGTGCGGCCCTCCAGCAGGGCGATGACCGCCAGTTGGTGGTCCAGGTAGGACCGCGTCCAGTACTCGTCCGACGCCGCGCAGATCTCGCGGAGCGCCAGGGCCGCCTGTCGGGCCTCCACGAGCCGGCCCGTGGCGGTGAGGGCGAAGACGTCGACCAGCCGGCACAGCGCGGTCGTCGCCGTCGGCGGGCCCGGAGGCGGTGGGCCGAGGGTCCGCCAGGTCTCCTCGACGATCGCCTGCGCGGCCAGCGGGCGGCCCTCCAGCAGGTGCAGCACCCCGTCGAGGTAGGCGGACCTGCCCAGCCCCTCGGCGTCGTACCCGGACCGCGCCGCGTGCCGCCGGCAGGCGAGCGCCACCGGCCGGGCCGCCCCGTGGTCGCCCTGCAAAGTACGGGTCAGCCCGAGACTCCACAGTCCCTGGACCAGGACGTCGTCGGGGGCCGTCTCGGAGACCAGGGCCATCGCCCGTTCGAGGTACTGCCGTGCCTCGTACAGGTATCCGGAGCACACCCAGAAGAAGGTGACGTACCCGAGCATCTCCAGGGCCGCGACCGGATCCGTCCTCAGCAGGTGGTCGGCGGCGAGGCGGATGTCGGCGTGCAGGAACCTCAGCCGCCCGTACCAGCCGCGCTGGGCCGGCCCGAACCACTCCTGGTGCGCGTCGCGCGTCTCGGCGAGCACGTGTTCGGCGTGCCGCTGCGCGATCCGCTCGGCCTCGCCGAGTTCGCCCAGCCACATCCGGCCGTACTCCCGCACGCAGTCCAGCATCCGGTACGTGCCGTCCCGCTCCGTGAGCACCGACTTGTCGTGCAGCGCGTGCAGGCCCTGCTCGACGGCGTGCGGCGAGAGGGGGCCGCCGGAGGACACCTCGCGGGCGGTGCGTGCGTCGAAACGGCCGGGCAGATGGGACAGCCGCGCCCACAGCAGGCGTTCGGGCGGCGTGCACAGTTCGTGACTCCATCCGATCGTGGTGCGCAATGCGGCATGCCGCAGCGGAGCCGTCCGCTCCATCTCCGGGGGAAGATCCACCACTGCGCGCGGGCCGAGGCACAGGTCCGCCAGCGAGGTGCCGCGGAGTTGGGCGGCGGCCAGCTCCAGGGCGAGCGGCAGCCGCTCCAGACCGTCGCAGAGTTCCCCCGCCAGTCGGCGCTCCTCGGCGTCGGCGAGCGGTCGGCCGGCGCTCGCGGCACGCTCCTCGAACAGGGCGAGCGCCTCGGCCGTGGAGGCCGGCGGGTCGATCCGTACGACGCTCTCCGCGGGCAGCCGCAGCGGTTCCCTGCTGGTGATCAGGACGCGCAGGTTCGGACAGGCCGTCAAAAGGTCGGCGACCAGGGTCCGGCAGTCGGCGAGCAGGTGCTCGCAGGAGTCCAGCGCGAGCAGGACCCGGCGTTCGCCCAGCCAGGCACAGATCGCGTCGGCGGGCATGCGCGGCGTGTGGTCGGACAGTCCGAGCGAGTCCGCCACGGTGGCGGCGAGCAGTCCCGGGTTGAGCAGCGACGCCAGATCGGCCCACGCGACACCGTCCTCGACGGCCTCCGTCGCATCGGTCGCGATCCGCAGCGCGATCCGCGTCTTTCCCACACCGCCGGGCCCCGTGAGCGTCACCAACCGGTTCTCCGCCAACGCCGCGCGGATCAGCCCGAGTTCTCCCACCCTGCCGACGAAGGGGCTCTCTTCGTCGGGAATCGTCCTCACCATTACGTCATCTTCCCCTACGAACAGGGCACGTTCAGACGATCCGCCCGGACCGTCCGCGCCACCCGCGGACGCGGGGCGGACCGCGACCGTCACCCGTTCGCCGTGCATCCGGGCGGGCACCACCCTGCGAATCCTTCACACGAAACCAAATCAGCCGCATACACCCGCATACACCCGCATACACCCGCATGCACCCGCATCCTTCGCCTGCCTGAGCGGCCTCCGCTCAGACCCCCACCGCACCGGAACCGGAGCCGAGCATGACGACCTTCCACTGGCTCTTCGGCGACCAGCTCGGACCGCACTTCCTCACCCCCGGCCCCCACGGACCGGACCGGGACGCCCCGGTCGTGATGATCGAGGCCCGGTCGGTCTTCCGGCGCCGCCGGTTCCACCGGGCCAAGGCGCACCTGATCCTGTCCGCGATGCGGCACCGCGCCGCGGAACTCGGCGACCGGGTGCGCTACGTCAAGGCGGACACCTACCGCGAGGGTCTGCGCCGGGCGGTGGGCACCGCGCCGGTGACGGTCCACCACCCCACCTCCCGCGCCGCCCTGCGCCTCGTGAACACGCTGGACGGCGTACGCCTCCTGCCGGCGCGCGGATTCCTCGTCCCGCACGACGACTTCCGGGCCTGGGCCGAGGGACGTACCGGGCAGCGGCTGCGGCAGGAGGACTTCTACCGCTGGGTGCGACAGGGCCACCACCTGCTCATGGACGGCGCACAGCCCGCCGGGGGCCGCTGGAACCACGACCACGACAACCGCAGGCCCCCGCCCCGGCGCGCCGGCACCCTCGGTGCCCCGGCCCCCTACCGGCCGCGCGAGAGCGCCGTCGACGACGAGGTGCGCCACGATCTGGACCGCTGGGAGCGCTCGGGCGAGGTCTCCTTCGTGGGGCGCGACGGCCCTCGGCTGTTTCCCGCCTCCCGCCGCGAGGCCCTGGCCGCGCTGCGCCGGTTCGTGTCGCACCGGCTCGCCGGGTTCGGCCCGCACGAGGACGCGATGCTCGCGCGGGACCCGGTGCTGAGCCACAGCCTGCTGTCCTCGTCCCTCAACCTCGGTCTGCTGGACCCGCTGGAGTGCGTGTCGCTCGCCGAGGACGCCTGGCGACGCGGAGAGGCGCCGGTCAACAGCGTGGAGGGCTTCGTACGCCAGATCGCGGGCTGGCGCGAGTACGTGTGGCAGCTGTACTGGTACTTCGGCGAGGACTACCGGCACCGCAACGCGCTCGGGCACCGCGCGCCGCTGCCCGAGTGGTTCCTGGAGCTGGATGCGGACGCCGTCACCGCGCGCTGCCTGTCCACGGTCCTCGCCCAGGTCCGCGACACCGGCTGGAGCCATCACATCCCGCGGCTGATGCTCCTGGGCAGCCATGCCCTCCAGCGCGGCTGGGACCCGGCCGCGGTGACCGACTGGTTCCACCGCTGCTTCGTCGACGGCTACGACTGGGTGATGCTGCCGAACGTCGTCGGCATGTCCCAGTACGCCGACGGCGGCCGGATGACCACCAAGCCGTACACCTCCGGCGGTGCCTACGTGAACCGGATGAGCGACTACTGCGGCCCGTGCGCGTACCGGCCCACCGACCGGACGGGGGACACCGCCTGCCCGTTCACCGCCGGCTACTGGGCCTTCCTGCACCGCCACCGCGCCCGTCTGGAGGGCAACCCGCGCATGACGCAGGCGGTGCGCGGACTGGACCGGCTCACGGACCTCGACGCGACCCTGGCACAGCATCGCGGGCACACCGACGCCCCGCCCTGACGCAGGGGCGGCCGGCCGCCGGTGTCGCCGCGGTGCTCAGTCGTGCGGGATCGCCGTCTCCGCGGCCGCCTTGATGCGGGCCCCGAAGGCAGGCGCGTCCTTGCGGGCCGCGACCAGTGCCAGACCGACCAGCAGCTTGCCCAGTCCATGGCCGTCCAGGACGTTGAAGATGCGGACCCGTGTCCTGCCGTCGGGCAGGGACTCCAGGTCGTAGCCGCCCTCGCGCACGGTCACGCTGTTCTTGGACACCTCGGTCCAGCGGATCCGCGCCGGCGCGTCGAGCTCGGTGATGCGGAACTCCCGGGCGGTCTTCATCCCGGCGTCCTTCACGGTGCTCCGGAAGACCGTGCCCACCGCGGTCGGCGTCTCCGGGATCCGCTCGATCCTGAGGACCCGGGGGCTGAACTGCGGGTCGTTGCGCCCGTCGGCGAGGTAGTCGTACACCTCCTTCACAGGTCGGTCGACCTCGACCACCGCTTCGAACTGTCCGGACATGGGCACTCCTCATCGGTCGAGCCACGACGGGTGCGCGGCTTGCCTTGATGACCGGTTCTGCCAGGGCGGCACAGCGACCCTACGGGAGCGCAGGTCATCGCGCGAGACGTACGGAGCCACCGGCGCATCCGCGCAGGCGTCCGGCCCGGAAGTCCTCTGCACAGCGCACCGAGATCCCGGCCGGGACGAGGCCCCGCTTCGGGTTGGCCCTCGGATGCACGGGCACTCGGGGCGCGGCCGCAGGGCACCCCGCCCGAGGCCCTCCGGGAGGTACGCGTGGCGCGTCGTCATCGTCTGATCCGAGTCAGCCCCAGCGCGGTGTGGGACGTCCTCGCGGACGGCCACCGCTACGCGGAGTGGGTCGTGGGGACCTCACGGTCCGAGCCGGTCCGCGGCACGTGGCCGCACCGCGACGCGGCGATCCGCTTCCAGATCCGGCTCGGCCCGCTGCGCCTGGCCAACGAGACGGTGGTACGGCACTGCGAGGAAGGCGCCACCCTGGAACTGGAGGCCCACGCCGGAGTGCTGGGCACGGCGCGCATCGCGATCGAGCTGCGGGAGTGGGGCGAGCACTGCCTGGTCATCGTGGACGAGCACCCCCTGCGGGGAGCGGGCGGCACGCTCCACAACGTCGGATTCGACGCGCTGATCCAGCTGCGCCACCGCACCATGCTCGCCCGCCTCGCCCGGCTCTGCGAGAACTCGGCCGGCCGGCATGCGGGCGGCACCCGGGAGGCCCCGCACCTCGTCCCGGTGAAGTCGGCAGGAACGCCTGCGAAGGGGCCCGGTCATGCCTGACGCCGTGGTGATCGGCGCGGGCCCCAACGGGCTGGTGGCCGCCAACGTGCTCGCGGACGCCGGATGGAGCGTCGAGGTGCTGGAGGAGCAGCCGGAGCCCGGCGGCGCGGTCCGCCACGACCACGGCGTCGACCCCGCCTTCGTCAACGACCTGTTCAGCTCCTTCTACCCGCTCGCGGCCGCCTCCCCGGTACTGGCCGGCCTGCGCCTCCAGGACCACGGACTGCGCTGGAGCCACGCCCGCAGCGTGCTCGCCCACCCCCTCACCGACGGCAGCTGCGCCCTCCTGGACCGCGACCTCGACACCACCGCCGCGTCCCTGGACGCCTTCGCGCCGGGCGACGGCGACGGATGGCGGCGACTGCACGACATCTGGCAGCGCCTGCGCCCCGACCTCGTGGACGCCCTGTTCACCCCCTTCCCGCCGGTCCGCGCAACAGCCCGGCTGGCCTGGCGGCTGCGGGCCGCGGGCGGGCTGCGGATGGCCCGGACGCTGGCCCTTCCGGTACGGCGGATGGGCGAGGAGGAGTTCCGCGGACAGGGCGGCCGGCTCCTGCTGGCCGGCAACGCCCTGCACGCCGACCTCGCCCCGGAATCGGCGGGCAGCGGAGGCTTCGGCTGGCTGATGGCCATGCTGGGACAGACGTACGGCTTCCCCGTCCCCGTCGGCGGCTCCGGCGCCCTCACCGAGGCCCTGACCCGGCGTCTCGAGTCGCTCGGCGGCCGGGTCCGTTGCGGACAGCGGGTGGCGGAGGTCGTCGTCCGCGGCGGACGGGCCGTCGGCGTCCGTACGGCCGCGGGCGACGCGGTACGGGCGCGCCGGGCGGTGCTGGCGGACGTGTCGGTGCCCGCGCTGTACGGCGGCCTCGTGGACCCCGAGCACCTGCCCGCGCAGCTCCTGGACGACCTGCGCCGCTTCCAGTGGGACTTCGCCACCTTCAAGGTCGACTGGGCGCTCGACGGACCGGTGCCCTGGCAGGCCGAGGAGGCGTCCCGGGCCGGGACCGTGCACCTCGCCGACGGTGTCGACGAACTGACGCGGTTCGCCGCCCAGATCGCCATGCGGCAGGTGCCCGACCGTCCCTTCCTGCTGTTCGGGCAGATGACCACCTCGGACCCCACCCGCTCCCCGCAGGGCACCGAATCGGCCTGGGCGTACACCCACATCCCGCACGAGATCGCCGCCGACGCCGGTGACGAGGGCATCACCGGGGACTGGGACACCAAGGACCAGGAGCTCATGGCGGACCGTGTCGAACGGCAGGTGGAGCGTTTCGCGCCCGGCTTCCGCGGCCTGATCCGCGCCCGCCGCGTGCTGGCGCCCCCGACCCTCCAGGCGCTGGACGCCAATCTGCAGGGCGGCGCCATCAACGGCGGCACGACCGCCCTCCACCAGCAGCTCGTCCTGCGCCCCGTGCCCGGCACCGGCCGCCCGGAGACCCCGGTCCCCGGCCTCTACCTGGCCTCCTCCGGCGCCCACCCGGGCGGCGGAGTGCACGGTGCCCCGGGCGCCAACGCGGCACGGGCCGCCCTGCACCGCCACCGGCCCCCCGGCCTCACCCGCGCCCAACGCCTGCTCACCCACCGCGACCGCACCGGAACCCGCCGCTGACCCGTACTCGTCGAGGAGGCCCGAACTGGACCGTGTCGTACGGCTGTTGGACATCCTGAGCGGCGCCGAGCCGCGCCGTCGCTTCGACGGAAGGGAGCCGCAATCATGCACAGCAGTCCGCTCTCCGGCCGGACGGTGGTCGTCACCGGAGCCGCCCGTGGACTGGGCGCGGCCATGGCCCGCGAGCTGGCCGGCCGGGGTGCCCGGGTGGCGCTGCTGGGCCATGAGAAGGCCCTGCTGGAAGCGGTGGCCGCCTCCCTGCCCTGCCCGGCCCTGGCCGTCGAGGTCGATGTCACCGACCCGGACGCGCTGGACGCCGCCGCCCGCACCGTACGGTCCCGCCTCGGACCCCCCTCGGCCGTGGTGGCGAACGCGGGGATAGCCGAGGGCGGCCCGTTCCTCGCCTCGACGGCGGACGCCTGGAGCCGGGTCGTCGAGGTCAATCTCACCGGCAGCGCCCACACGGCCCGGGCGTTCCTGCCCGACCTCCTCGACACCGCGGGCTACTTCCTCCAGGTCGCCTCGCTCGCGGCCATCGGCGCGGCCCCTCTGATGAGCGCCTACTGCGCCTCCAAGGCGGGCGCCGAGGCCTTCGCGCACTCCCTGCGGGCGGAGGTGGCGCACCGGGGCGTGGGCGTGGGGATCGCCTACCTCAACTGGACGGACACCGACATGATCCGCGACGCCGACCGGTACGCCGTCCTGCGGGAACTGCGCAACGCCATGCCCGGTCCGGCCCGACGCGTGTACCCCGTCGACACGGTCGCCGCCCGACTGGTGAGCGGCCTGGAGCGACGGCGTACGGCCGTGTACGCGCCGGCCTGGCTGCGGCTGGTCCAACCGCTGCGCGCCGCCCTGCCGCCCGTCGTCCTGCGCGTCGCGCGCCGCGCGCTGCCCCGCCTGGAGGCCGAGGAGCCCGTCGAGCACACCGGTCCGCTCGGCGCCGGCGGACTCGCCGACAGCGGTCCGCGTCGGGGGAGTTGAGACACCGGCCCGGAAGATCGCGCGCCGGGCGTGCGGGGGCGGCGGGCCGCTCCGCCATGCTTCCGCACGCTCTTCGTCCCGCGTCCGGCCCGCGGGACGATGCGGGGAACAGCGACCAAGGGGTGGGACATGTCCGTGGTGATGTCGATGAGCTGGGCCGGGGTCACGCCCGAGCAGTACGACGCGGTCCGGGAGGCGGTCGGCTGGGAGCAGGCCGCGCCGGTCGGCGGTGAGGTCCATGTGGCCTGGTTCGACGCGCGGGGACTCCAGGTGACCGACGTCTGGGAGTCGGAGGAGGCCTTCGGGACCTTCTTCGCCGAACGGCTGGCTCCCGCGGTCGAGAAGGCCGGCATCAGCGGCGCCCCGGAGACCGGCTTCAGCCCCCTGTACCGGCGGTTCGTCGCTCCGGGGGTCACCGGCGCCGCCTGAGAACGACCGGCACCGCGAGGACGGCTTCGCCCCGGACCCAGGTCCCGTCGACCGGGAGTGTGTCCGGGGCGAAGCCGTCTCAGCGGGCGTGGCGGTGCACGCCGGTCACCCGGTCAGGAGCGCCGGGCGCGGCGACGGGTGCCGTAGAGGGCGGCGGCGCCGAGGGCGATCACGGCGGCCGCGCCGCCGGCTATCGGGCCGACCGGAGCGCTGGAACCGGTCTCGGCCAGCGGCGGGGTGCTCTCGCTGGGCGAGGGCCCGGGGGTGGTGGGCGGAGTCGACTCCAGCGGCGGCACGTCCGGGGTGGTCGGCGGGGTGCTGGAGCTGGGCGGCGGGGTGGTGGAGGTGGCCGGCGGCGTCGTCTCGGCGGGCGGCTGGCTCGCGGGCGGGCTGCTCGGGCTGTCCGGCGGCGTGGACGGAGAGGCCGGCGGCGTGGGGGAGCTCGGCTGCTCGGGGGTGCACGACTTGTCGCCGCCGTTCCACGCCGCGATCAGGTGGTAGGGCGTGACGACGTTGTCGGGCTGGTAGGGCGCGGGTCCGTGCCCGTCGCCCGACTTGCCGTCGTAGATGACGTCGTCGCCGTACAGGTCGATCTGCCCGTAGCAGTCGGGGGACTTGACCGAGAGCTTCTGCCAGGTCCGCTTGGAGTCGTCGGAGCCGGCGAGGTCGTCGGCGCCGAGGTAGACCGTGGCGTGGTCGACGAGCGTCTGGAGTCCGGAGGTGTACCAGTTCGGTCCCTCGGTGGTGTACTCGGCCAGCGAGACCGGGTACTTGCAGTCGTCACCGACGGTCTGCCCCGGCGCGAGCCGCACCTCGACGGTGCCGGGCGCGTCCTTCCACTGGTGGAAGCCGCCCTGGGAGGTCCAGTCGTCGCCGACCGGCTTTCCGGAGGCGTCGACGAGGCGGTACTGGACGGTGGCCGTCTGGCAGCCACCCGCGGGCGTGGCGCTCGCGGCGGTGGCCCCGAACAGCGGGGTGACGGTGGCGATGAAGGCGGTGGCGGCGATGGTGGCCGACGTTCTGGAGCGTGAAAGGCGCGTCAAGATCTGCCCTTGCGGATGAGAAAATGTGGGAGGTGGCAGGACGCGGGCAGCCGGGGTCGGCGGAGAGTCGGTATACCGTGGCCGAGCCACTCGCGTCGCTTCGCTCACTTCAGTCACAGCGAGCGAGCCGCATTCTTGTCGCTCTTCACAACATCCGTCAATCTTCCACCAGTTCAGCACACCCATACCCATGCGGCTTGCGTGGTCTGCCCCGTTATCCGCAATTCCGGCCGCCGCACCGGCGGGCCGCCATCGTCACCCTGCAACAGTTGTCACCGCCGTGTCACAGCACGCCGGGACCCCACAACTCACGCCGGGCCACCCGTGTCGAACCTCGCGTCGGAACCCAGACCGTCCGACTGACAGAGCGTCAATCTTCCACGGGGGAAACAGACATGAGCATCACCGCGCGCACCACCCGCCGTACCGCGGGCTCCGCCGCCATCGCGGCCGCCTCCTTCCTGCTGCTGGCGGGAGCGGGCATCCTCGCCGCACCCTCCGCGTTCGCGGGCGTCCCCGGCGGCACCGCGGCCGTCGACCGCAACGACGACTTCGACGGCGACGGCTACGCCGACCTCGCCACCGGCGTCCCCGGCGGCACCGTCGACGGCAAGGAGGGCGCCGGATACGTCACCGTCCAGTACGGCGCCCCCAACGGCATCGGCACCAACACCACCGTGCCCAAGGGCGAGGTGCAGCTCCTCAGCCAGTCCAGCAAGGGCGTCCCCGGCACCTCCGAGACCGGCGACCGCTTCGGCCAGGCGGTCGCGAGCGGCGACCTGGACGGCGACGGCTTCGACGACCTCGTCGTCGGCGCGCCCGGCGAGGACGAGGGCACCACCGAGGACGCGGGCCGGGTGACCGTCCTGTACGGCTCGAAGACCGGCCTGGGCACCGAGCGCACCGCGAGCTTCACCGCGGCGACACCCACCGCGGGCGCCCGGTTCGGCCTCGCGGTGACCGCCGCCCGGTTCACCGGCGACACCGTCGCCGACCAGCTCGTCGTCCTGGACCAGAGGACCGGCCTGCACGTCTTCACCTACCATGCGGGCGTCCTGCGCCAGGTCGGCACTCCGCGCTCCACCGGACACACCCTCCAGAGCGCCTACCTGACTACCGGCGACTACGACCAGGACGGCTTCGCCGACCTCGTGGTCTCCGGATACAGCCCCGACGACGACTACGCCAAGGGCTGGTCCGCCTACTACGTGGGCGGAGACGAGGGCCTGAGCTTCCGGCGTGACCTGCACGGCGGACTGGGCACGGCCTCCGGCGACATCAACGGCGACGGCTACGACGACCTCGTGCTCGGACAACGCAGCGGCGTGGACGAGGCCGCCGGGGACGCGGAGGCGCCCGGCGGGCTGGTCGCCGTCTACTACGGCGGGGAGGACGGGCCCGGGACGACCGCGCAGTGGTGGTCCCAGAAGTCCCCCGGCCTGATCGGCTCGCCCGGGACGCACGACTCGTGGGGCAACGACGTCTCCGTGGCCGACGTCGACGGCGACGGCTGTGCCGACCTGGCCGTGGGCGGTCCCGGTGAGGACGCCGACGGCGAACAGGGAGCGGGCGCGGTGTCGCTGCTGCGCGGTTCCTCCGAGGGCCTGACCGCCACCGGTTACCAGCACATCGACCAGAACACGCCCGGCATCCCGGGCGCCGCCGAGGCCGGTGACGGGTGGGGCGCCCAGGTCCGCCTCATCGACACCGACGGCGACGGCCGCGCCGAGCTGGTGGCCGCCGCCCCCGAGGAGAACGCCGGGGACGGCGCGGTGTGGATCCTGCCCGCGAGCGGCACCGGCCTGCGCGCCGAGGGCTCCCGCTCCTACGGCGCCGCCGCTCTCGGCGGCGCCGGCCACGGCGCCCGCTTCGGCTCGGTCGTCGACGAGTAGAGCCGCCCCGGCCGGGTCGTCCGCCCGCCGGCTCCGGGAGGGCCGTCACGCCGACCTCCGGCGTGTGGCCCCGCCCTCCGGCGGGGGTCTTCAACTGCTGCTCGGGAGAGCCCCGCCGATCGCGATCGAGGACCTGGACTTCGGCGCGGGCAAGACGCGGGAGAAGCACGGCCGCAGGAAGCGGTTCCGCACGCTGATCTGCGGCATGCCCGTCGCCAAACTGCGGGCACGGCTCGTGTCCATGGCCGCCGAACTCGGCATCAGCATCGTCGTCGTCGACCCCGCCTACACCTCCCGTTGGGGCGCCGAGCACTGGCAAAAGCCCCTCAGCAGCATGGACCGCAAGACCACCCGACACGGCGCCGCTGGCGTCGCGATCGGACGACGCGCTCTCGGGCACCGCGTCCGGCGACGGACGGCACCGCCCTCACACGACCAGAGCGATCGTGTGGGGCATCGGACCGCCCAGGCCGGACACGGAACCCGCGGGCGTGAGGAAACCCGCCCCCGTATCCCCGGACCATGGACACGATCCGTGTCGCCGGACGCGGCGCGAACGCTGGAGACCAGTGCATCCACAACCGTTCGGGATGCGCCAAGCTCGTCGCCAACGGACGCAGCATCATCAAGTGGAAGACCCTGCTAAGGAAGCAGGGCATCCCGTTCTCCGCACTGTCAGCCAGGGACCAGGTCAGACTCTTGGCCGCAGTGGACAGACCCTACGTTCCCGGCCGCGGCTTGCTATCGGCCTTGGTGAAGGGTGAAGGCCGGCTGACAGGCCCGGCGCCGTTCTTCGGCGACGTGCTGGCGGAACTGGGCTGGATACCGGACACCACCACCCCCACGGTGGAGGCTGCCTGGTGGGCCGCAAGCGGCCGTGCGTACGCCCAGCACACGGGTACGCCCCAGAGCGTTTCCGCGACGCGCCACACCGAGGAGGACCGTACGCCCTGGTCCAGGCTGGGGACCACCAAAGCAGGGGTGGTGGACGCCGCACGAAGGTCGCTGATCGATGCCGCCCGACGCCAGATCTGCGTCGGCTGGCACACGCTCGCCGCTGCCGCCGGGCTCAAGCCCACGGACCTCTCCGACAAGGCGAGGGAATCGATCCTCGTCGCCGTGGACAGCCCCACATCCCCCCACGGGGTTCTGCTCTCCTCACTCGTGGTCGCCTCCGAGCACACACCAGTGCCGTACTTTGACTCCATCCTCAAACGCCTCGGACGGCCGCACGGCTTGCGGCCCATCGAACTGGGGCAAGTCCGGAAGCGGGAACAGTCCCTCGCTTTCGCGGCCTACAGCCCCACAAGCACCAGTGCACCGAAGGAAAGAACATGAGACCGAACCGTCGCCGCCTCGCGATCGGCATAGCCGCCACCGCGGCCGTCGTCACCCTGTCGGGCGCGGCCGGAGCAGTCGCCGGCGCCTACTTCGTCGCGACCGGCCCGACCGGCGCACGGGGCCCGGCGGGACCGGAAGGGGCACGTGGCCCTCAGGGGCCCCAGGGCGAGCAGGGGCTGCAAGGCGAGCGCGGCGCCAAGGGCGATCAGGGAAAGCCCGGCGCCTCCGCCGAACCAGCCTCCCTCGGCATACCGGACGCGAGTACGGCAGGCCCCGACCTCTCCGGCGGCCTACTCATCAGCTCCGGCGCATGCCCAGCTGGAACCTCGAACTGGGACACCATCTACGTCGGCCGCAACTCCGTCCTCGGATCGCCGGGCGACGTCGACATGCGTGCGATGACGCTCTGCAAGATCTTCTGAGCGGCACGGGGGGCGTACGCCGCTCCGCTCACGCCTCCGTCACGAATCCCACGAACCGCGACCACTCCGCGGGCCTGACCGCGACCCGAGGCCGATTCACGTCCTTGGAGTCCCTTACGTAGACGGCCTGTGCGGTGAGGGCGACCTCGACGCAGCTGTCACCCTGGCTGCCGCTGTAGCTGGACTTGAACCAGGCCAGATCCGTCGCGCTCATAGCTCTCCTCGGAGTCGCTCCAACAGGCCTCGGGAGTCCTTGGAGTTGAGGGCCTGCGAGCGCAGTGTGTCATAGCGCTGGTAGAGGAGGCTCACCTCTTTCGGATCAGAAATAAGGCGGCCGTTCTGCTGCCCTTCGGAGTACGCAAGCCGCTGCCCCTTCGGGGTCTCCAAGAGCTGCACCGGCCCGTCCAGGCACGCGTGCAACCCGGCCTCAAGCGGCACGATCTGAAGCGTCACGTTGCGCGGCGCGCTCAGCTCCAGCAGGCGATCGAACATCTCCCGCATCTGGTCCGCGTCCCCGAACCGGCGCCGGAAGACGTGCTCCTCGACGATGAAGCTGAACGGGATGGTCGGCCGCTCGTACAGCATCCGCTGCCGCTCCATGCGCCTGGCCATGAACTCGTCCAGCTGGTCGTCCGGTGCCACCGGAACGGTCCCCTCGAACACCGCCCGCGCATACCCCTCCGACTGCAACAGCCCTGGCACCAGCCTGCACTCATACGTGCACAGACTCTCCGCCACCCGCTCCAGCCGAGCCCACTGCCGAAACCACGCCGCCAGCCCTACATCCCCCCGCCCCCGCGTCACGTACCTCGACGATTTCCGCAACGCCCCGGTGTTCCCGAGCAGCTCCTCCGACCGCACCACGTACGACTCGTCGGGCATCCTCCGCCCCAGCTCCACCGACTCCACGGTGTGCTTGGAGAAGCGCACCAGATCCGCGAACTCGGCCCTGCTGAACCCCGCGTGCTCACGCAGCGCCTGCTGCACGGCACCCCAGGTCCGCAGACTGTCCGAGGGGTCAGGCTCACGATCGGGCCCATCGCCGGCCGGCTCCCCGTCGCAGCCGCCCCCGGCCATGATGTCGATGCCGCCCGTCATACGCGGCCACCTCCCGTTCCGTACACGCGACTTGCCCGTCCGTCGCCCCGCACCCGACGGCACTCAGGGTGACGGAAAACCTCGCGTACGGTCCACAGAATGTGCCCGTACGCTGACGCACCGTACGGGCCCCACTCCTGGATCGCGCCCCCATGCGCCCGCCACGGTGACCCCATGAACGCAACCCTTCCCCAACCACCCCGCACTGTTGCCACGTTCGCCCAGCTCCTGTCCTCCACCCGCCGAGGCGCCCGCCTCGCACGCCTCCTCGCCACGACCCAGCTCCGCGCCTGGGACGTGTCACCCGAAGTAACCGAGCGAGCCGAGCAGATCGTCGCCGAACTCGCCGCCAACGCGGCCCTGCGCGGCCGCGTCCAGGGCCGCGACTTCCGGCTCGCCTCACCCTCGACACCACGACCGACCTCCTCCGCATCGCGGTGACCGACGCAAAGGGCGGACAGCTCCCCGTCGTACCCACCGAATCGGCGACGTACGGCGAGACGGGCCGCGGTCTACTCCTGGTCACCACGCTGGCCGACCGCTGGGGCACCGAACCACATCCGCCGGGCGGCAAGACCGTTTGGGTCGAGGTGGATCACCGGCCCCGTTGACGAGAAAACTCTCGGCCAACAGGCCATCCAGAGTTGCCAGTTCACTGCCCTTGGTCCCCTTCTACGCGCTACGGTCCCAGCGTGCGAACGCGAGGGGACGGGTCGGTACGCCCCTCGAACGCGGCATACAGCGACGACGGGGGCGCAGTGGCAGAGGACACGACGGCCGGGGCGGACAACCGAGGCCTCTTCGACGACTTCGGCGCCTTCCGGACGCCGACCACCGAAGACTTCACCTCCGTACTGACCCACGGTCTGGTGGCCCCCGACGCCAACGTCCTGCTGAACCTCTACCGGTACACCGAGCAGGCGCGCGGCGACCTGCTACGCGCTCTCGGCGCCGTGGAGGACCGGTTGTGGGTGCCTCACCAGGTCCTCGTGGAGTTCTGGCGGAACCGTGAGAGCACCCTCAGTGACGCACGGTCGTCCGGCGCGCAGGCCGCCGAGGACATGGCCGGTCACGCGGCCCAGGCGGAGCGCACCCTGCGCACCTGGGCCAATCGCGTGGCCCTGCCGGAAGAGGAGACCGACCGTCTGCGCAGCCAGCTGAACGACGTCTTCGACGACGTGCAGGAGACGATCGTCAAGGTCGGCGAGGGTGAGTGGCAGAACATCACCCACGACACGAGCTCCGATCCGGTCATCGCGGAACTGGAGCCCGCGCTCGCCGGCCGGGTCGGTGCTCCACTCAGTCAGCAGGAGTACGACAAAGCGATCACGGAGGGCATGCGCCGCGTCGATAAGCGGCTGCCTCCGGGCTACATGGACAAGACGAAGGACGGCGTGGGAGCCGCCGCCGACTACCTCGTATGGGAACAGATCCTCCGGGAAGCTGGCCGCCGCCAGTGCGACGTGCTGTTCGTGACAGCGGACGTCAAGGAGGACTGGTGGCGTAAGGAGCAGGGTTTCAACCGCGGCCCCCGGCCGGAACTGACCGAGGAGCTCAGGACCCGGGGTGGCGGGCGGCTCTTCATGCTGACGCCCAAGCGGTTCCTGGAAGTCGCCTCACCGATCCTGGAGTTCGGTCTCCGGGAGGGGTCCGTCGAGGACATCGAACGCGTCGAACGGATCGGGACCGACGACGGAGCCTACGGCGGCTGGACGACCGACGCGCTCCAGGAACTCTTCGACCGGTTGACCTACGAGAACTACGGAGACAGGGTCGACGTCATCAAGTACGCCGCCGCGATGGACGGCGTCGCGGATGCCAAGAGCGTCTACGAGATTTGTCACTACTCCGAGGGCCGCTCCCTCAGAGGATTCACCAAGCCGGTCAACCGCATCACCGGCCTGCTGCGCAACCTGGGCAAGATCCCGGAGTCGGCAGTCCACGTCCTGAAGGCCGAATACGACGCAGACCCCGGCGGCCGCGCCTCCGGCTTCTCCGTCCACCCGCTCCTCGTACCACTCGTCAACGAGCTGGGAGACGAGGACGAGTCGTGACCGCCTACCCGGCATCACACGGAGCGTAGGCGGCCGGCGAAGCCACGTTGCTACTCTCCCGTGCCATGCCTCATGCAGCGGCACGGGAGATGCTCTCTCCGATCCTGTCGATCCACCCGTACATTCCGGCGTTCGAGCAACACCACAAGCTCATCTGTTCCATGGCCACGAGCGGCGAGTGCGACGAGAAGCTCGTCGCGGAGGTGCGCACCACGTTCCGCGACGGAAGCGTTCATCACTGGCGGGTATGCGGCGAGTGGCTGACCAGCCACCCGTCAGCCATCGCCCACATCGAAACGAACGGCTTCCAGGAGCCCGTCCGGGTCGAACTCGACCTCGACACCCACTGATACGGCAGGCTCACACCTCGCAGGCCCAAAACGGCCTACACCCCCTGCGACCCTCACCGTTCCGGCATCATGACCCCCATGACCGACGGCGTGGACATACGGGAAGCAGCGGCCCGGTTCGACCGGAGCACCGCTGCCAAGGACGAAGCCGGCGCAGAGCAGGAGCGCAAGCAGGTGCTGGCCCAGTTCCCCCTGCAGGACTGGCCCACGCTGCCCCTGGAGCGCTACGCCCTGGGCCTGAACCCGTCCGGTCAAGGGATGACGTACTGCCGACTCATGGAGTTCGGCACCCAGTGCTTGGGCAGCATCAAGGGCGGCAGTGCAGCGAAGCACATCATGTTCCGCCACAATTCCGGTGAGTGGCGGCTCGCGGCCCCCCTCCGCGGAATGAAGCCGCGGGACGCGTGGGAGCGTCTTCGAGCCGAGTTCCTTCGGGCCTTGACCGCCACGGGCGTGGGCGACCTCGCGGCCGTGGACGACCTCGAAATCCTTCGGTTCGGGCCCGCGCTGGTGACCAAGACGCTCGCTACCTACTTCCCCGAGCACTTCCTCCCGGTCTACTCCGCAGGACACCTGCGGAAGTTCCTCGCCCTGCTGGGCGGCACAGCGGGCGCCGACTCACCGACCTGGCGCAGCAACCGGCAACTCCTCGAACTCGTCCGGTCCCGGCCGGAGTTCGCGGGCTGGACCGGGAACGAAGTGATGACCTTCCTCTACCAGGACTTCGACCCGCGTCCGCAGACACGCACGATATGGAAGATCGCCCCTGGCGAGCGCGCCCGCTTGTGGGAGGAGTGCCGCGACGGCGGGTTCATCTGCGTAGGGTGGGACGAGCTTCGTGACCTGGGTGAGTATCAGACCGACACCGAGCTGAAGGAAGCCCTCGACTCGAACTGGCCCAGCGGTAGCGGTCGTAGCCTCACCACCGCGCGCAGACTCCTGGCCTTCCGGGACCTTGAGGCCGGAGACCGGGTCGTGGCCAACCGCGGGATGGACGAGGTCCTGGCCACGGGCACTGTCACCGGGGGCTATCGGTTCGACCCCGAACGGCCGGAGTACCGGCACGTGGTCCCGGTCGACTGGGACGTCTCCCACGCGCAGAAACTGCCAGGACCCCAGCACGGCTGGCGGTCCACGTTCGCCAAGGTCGACCCGACGCTCTTCGCCAGGCTCACCGCACACCAGGCGGCCGACTCCGTTGCGCAGGCGGCCCCGTCATCTACCATCACCGAGCTGGCGCCCGAGGACGTCCGGGCCGTACTGGACGCGCTGGAGCGCAAGGGCCAGGTGATCCTCCATGGACCTCCCGGTACCGGCAAGACCCGGCTCGCGCTCAGTGCCGCCCTCTTCATGGCCGGCCGCGCGGACGTGATCAACGCCGGCCCGGCCCAGCGTTCTGCGGCCCAGGCCGAGATGCTGGGCGGCGAGCAGGTCCATCTGGTGACCTTCCACCCTTCCTACGGCTACGAGGACTTCGTCGAGGGCTTCAAACCGGACCTGAGCGCCACGGGCCCCGGGCTCACGCTCGCCCTCACGGACGGGGTGTTCCACGCCCTGTGCGACCGGGCCTCGGCATATCCCGAGCAGACGTACCTCCTGATCATCGACGAGATCAACCGCGGTGACCTGCCCCGGATCTTCGGCGAGTTGATCACGCTCCTCGAACTCGACAAGCGCGGCCTGCCCCTAGCCCTGTCCGTCAGTGGGCGGAGCTTCTCCGTGCCGCCGAACATCCGGATCATCGGCACGATGAACACCGCCGACCGGAGCATCAGCCACCTCGACGCGGCCGTACGCCGCCGCTTCGCCTTCGTTTCCGTCGGCCCCGACCCGGACGCCGTCTCGGGCACGATCGGCCCGCTGGACCTGGCGGAGTTCTTCGAGTCCCTCAACACCCGCATCACCCGGCATCTCGACGCCGACCACCAGATAGGACACGCCTACCTGCTGCGTGACGGCGCGCCGATCGCTACGGAAGACGACCTCGCCGCGGCCTTCCACCATGAGGTGATCCCGCTGCTGGAGGACTACTGCCTCGGCCGTGCCGACCTGCTGCACCGCGTCCTCGGCAGCCTGGTCGACGCGGACACCGGCCGGACTGCGCTCATGTCACCCCAGGACCTCGCCGCCGCGCTGGCCGCCGAGTTCAGCGGCGGTGACCCGGGCCCCGATGCCTGAGCGCACCGAGGTCCGCCTCGGTGAGTACCAGTCCGTTCCGTTGGACATCGAACAGCTCACCTCCCGGGACGTCGGTCGCCTGCATGCCCTCCAGGCAGGCGGTCACCTCACTCTGCGCCCCGATCGCTCCGGATGGCGGCTCCGGGCGGATTCAAGCGTCGGAGTGCTGATCCTCGACCGAGTCCGCATCGTCATCGAGCCCAAGTTCGCCATACCGGGTGACCGGCTCATGAGTTGGCTCGCCTATGCCCTGGACGCGCCGACGCCCGTTCGGACGATGTCACGGCGCTGGGTCACCGGTCCGGAAGGCTACGCCGACCTCGTGGCCGCGGCCTTGCTGGAGCAGTGCGAACAGTTGGTGCGCGAGGGATTGCGCCGCGACTACGTACGTCACCAGAGCGTGGAGCCGGTGTTGCGGGGGCGGCTGGACTTCGCGGCCCAGGCCACCCGTCGGTACGGACAACTCGACCAGCTGCACATACGTACCTTCGACCGCGAGACCGACATCTGGGACAACCGCGTCCTGGGGACCGCCCTGGGAGTCGCGATCACCCTCACCTCCGGCTCCGAGTTGGCTCGCGACCTGCACGGGATCGCCGGCGCGTTTCCGCGGGCCGCCACCCCGGACGCGGCACTGCGCGCCCTCGATCGCATCAGGTACACGCGCCTGAACGCCCGCTACCGCCCCGCCCACACCTGGGCACGCCTGCTGCTGAGCGGCGGAGGCGTCACCGACCTGCTCACCGACCTGGGCAGCACGGCGGACGGCCTCCTGCTGCCCATGCCCGCGCTCTGGGAAGCCGTGGTACGACGCCTCGGCGCTGAGGCCGCCGCCCCGTGCGGTGGACACGCCGTCTCCAGCCGCGGCGAGAGGGGCATCACCATCCGCGGGGACCTCGGCAACGCCTCGGTCTTCCGCCCCGACCTGCTCCTGAGCCTCCCGGCACCTGGCCTGTCTCACCGGACACTGTTGCCGGTGGACGCCAAGTACAAGCGCTACGACCGTCACGGTGTCAGCGCCGCCGACATCCACCAGCTCCTCACCTACAGCGTCGGCTACGCCTCCGTCGACGCCCCCAACGCGGTGATCGTCCATCCCCAGCCGGGCGGTCACGCTCATCGCGTTCTCCAGGTCGACGGCTCGCGGGGCAGGCTCGGCACCCTTCACGTCATCGGCGTCGACACCCACGCGCCCCCTCAACAAGCAGTCGCGTGGCTTACCCAGCGGGCCGCATCGGTGTGCGGACCATCGCCGCACTGAGCAGCGGACGCTGGCAGTGGTGTTCGCTGCAGCGCCACGCGCTCCGGACGTGGACGCACTAATGGCCGTGCCTTGTATTGACGGGTCGGGCCGCCGGTCCCCAGCGGTATCCCTCACGCGTTTCCTCGTAAGGGCGCAGCAGCAGCTCCAACTCCGTGCGCACGAGTTCGGCGTCCGTCGGCGGCAGCGTCAAGGATGCCCGCCGCATGCGGACGCTCCAGGTCGCCGGGTCCGGGAAGACGGACAATCGCGCCACGCGCACAGGGCTTGCAATCGTCGCCCGCCCGACGACCCGTCCCAGCAGTCGACCAGGTTTGGGTCCAAGACTCACTCCTGCTCACTGACTAGGAATGGTATGACGACCTGGACACACACCGCCCTCGCGGAGGAGATGACCGGGTGAGGATCGTCGTGACGGGTGCGTCCGGATTTCTCGGCGGATTGCTGGCCGACGCGCTGCTGCGGGCCGGGATCTTCGGCGGGGAGCCGATCAGCCGACTGGTCCTGGTCGACCGCGTGCCCGGGACCGGCCGTCCGCGGGGGAGCGGGCCGCCCGTGCAGGAGGTGCTCGGGGACCTGGTCGAACAGCTGGAGACGGTGTTCGCCGAGCCCGTGGACGTGCTGTTCCACCTCGCCGCCGCGGTGTCCGCCGAGTGCGAGGCCGACTTCGACCTCGGGATGCGCGCCAACGTCGACGTCACCCGGGCGCTGCTGGACAGGGCGCGCGCCCAGTCCCGTTCGGGCGGGCCGGCGGTGCGGCTGGTGTTCGCCAGCAGTATCGCGGTCTACGGCTCCCACCCGGACCTGCCGCTGCCACCGGCGGTCAGCGAGACGACGCTGCCGCTGCCGCGGTCGAGCTACGGCACCCAGAAGCTGATGTGCGAGCACCTGATCGCGGACTGCACCCGGCGCGGCTTCCTCGACGGGCGGGTCGTACGGCTGATGACGGTGGTGGTCCGTCCGGGGCGGCCCAACGCGGCCGCGTCCGGCTTCCTGTCCGGCATCGTCCGTGAGCCGCTGGCCGGACTTCCCGCGCTCTGCCCGGTGGATCCCGGCCTGCGGGTGGCCCTCGCCTCGCCGCGGCGCACCGTCGAGGGGATCCTCCGGGTCGCCGAGGCCGTGCGCGGGTCCGGGCCCGGGCGCCTGGAGGGTCCGCTGCCGGTCAATCTCCCCGCCCTGACCGTGTCGGTCGCCGACATCCTCGCCACCCTGCGCCAGGTGGCGGGTGACACGGTCGCCGACCGGGTCACCGTCGCCCCCGACCCGGTGATCGAGTCCATCGTCGGCTCCTGGCCGGCCGACTTCGACCACCGCCGCGCCGGCGCGCTGGGCCTCGAACCCGACAGGGATTTCCTTTCCGTGCTCCGGGATTACCTCACCGATCACCTTTGATTTCCCTGCCCCGATATCCCACGGAGTGACTTCTCGCCGTCCGTGCATCCGGCGACGGACAGCGGCGCGAATTTCCTGCACGGTGTGCGCGAAGACGCGGGCAACCGCCGCCCCCGTGTGGAGGAGGCCTCATGCGCGACGGCGCGGTACAGCAGGTGGTCCTGCCGGAGAAGCCGGTCGTGGTGTTCTCGCGCGGCCGGCGAGCAGCCGGCCCGGAACGCGCCGAGGATCCGGTGACCTGGCGCGGTCTGGGACTGGAGACCATGGCGTCGCTGCTGGTCGAGTCGGTACGGCGCAGGGGGGACAGGTTCTTCGAAGGAGCGTGCCAGTGGCCCCGCACGCATCCCCTCAACGAACGCGACACGGCCGTGGTGCATCACCCGCTCATCGTCGTCGAGTCCACCCGTCAGCTCGCCGCCGCCGTTCAGCGCCGGCACCTGCCCGACTGCGGGAACGTCCTGTTCGAAGCGACGTCGGTGAGCCTCGGTCTTTCCCCGGCGACGCAGCCGACGGAGCGCCGGGGCGCCACGCGGGTCCCGGCCCGAGTCGTGCTCAGTGACGTCGTGGCGCAGGCCGGCGCCCCCGCCTCGTTCCGGGTCACCGTCGAGTACCTGCACCGGGGGCAGGCCTTCGCGACCTGCGCCATGACCTTCGCGCCACCCGCCGGGAGGCAGGAGGACGCGACGGCCGCCGGGCCGTATCCCGGGCTTCTACACCCCGCCGCGGCGGCGGTGGGCGCGGCGGCCGACACGGACGTACTGCTCACCAGGGCCCCGCAGGGACGGCTGGTGATCGTGCCCCGCGATCCGGCCCACCCGGTGCTGCTGCCCGGTGCGCCGGACCGGCTGACGGCGCCGGCCCTGCTGGAGGCGGGGCGGCAGGCGGTGCTGCTGTCCTCCGGCCGGACCGCCCGCGCGGTGGTCGGGTTGCGCCTGGCCGTCCGGTCGCCGGTCCCCGCCACCGGAGCGGTCGTCGACGTGGCACGGGACCACAGCGGTGCCCGCTTCGCCGTGACCGTCGCGGGCCGGCCGGCCGCGACGGGTTCCGTGAGCATGCTGCGGACGTGAGACCCGCCGGGCGCGCACCGCGGCGGAATGAATTTCCGGAGCAACTGCAACCGCGTACCGGCGCCACGGTGAATGGTGTGCGAGTGGCCGGGACATTCCGGGCCGCTCAGCGCATCGGGAAAGGAATCGCCATGAAGCTGAGCGAGGAACTCCCCGTGGACCACAAACTGGCCACGGTCTACCGGTACGGCGCCGCCTTCTGCGGCCTGACCCTTCTCGTCTTCGGCGTCCTCGGGTTCGCCGACGAGCTGAGCCCGTTCAGCACCGACGGCGAGAACGTCGCGGGGCTGTCGACCAACGGACTGCTGAGCCTGATCTCCGTCCTGGTGGGCCTGGCCCTCATCGTCGGCGGCATCGTCGGCGGGAACTTCGCGTCGACGCTCAACATGGCCGTCGGGACCCTGTTCCTGCTCAGCGGCTTCGCGCACATCTTCATCCTGGACAAGCCCGCCAACTTCCTCGACTTCGGCATGACCAACGTCATGTTCAGCTTCGTCATGGGGCTGATCATCCTGACCTTCGGCATGTACGGCCGCGTGTCCAGCAAGCTGCCGCACGACAACCCGTACTGGCGCCGGCGGCACGCCCGTGAGGCGGCCCAGGAATCCCTGGCCGCCCGGCGCCGGCAGCAGGGCGGGGCACCGCCCCTGCCTCCGGTCGGCGCGGCTCCCCGAGGCGCGCTCACCGCGACCGACACGCCCTCCGAGCGGTGACAGGGGGAACCGGCCCCCTTGCTTCTCAGCCGTCCTCGAATTCCCGGGACCGCAGTGTGTCGAGCATGACCAGAGCCTCGTGCAGGCCCCGCGGCCGCAGCAGTCCGGAACGAACCGACCGTCCCCAGCCGGGTCCCGTGAGCAGGACCCGGCTGCGGGTGCGTGCGCCCCTGATCCCCCAGCGGGTGGCGGCGACCTGCTGCACCAGCGCGAGGTTCGCCGTCCGGGCGGACTGCGACCACAGGACCACGGCACCCGGGCCGACGCGCTCCACCGCCGCCAGCAACGCCTCCCCGGGGACCGCGCCGCCCAGCATCAGCGTCGCGGTGCCGCGCTGGGCGAGGGCCGCGTTGAGCGCCTCCAGCGGCAGCGTGTGCTGCTCGCCGGGCAGACAGGCCAGGATCACCGGAACGGTCCGCGAGGTCTCCCGGCCCGCCGAGGCACACACGTAGACGTGCCGCAGGGTCGCCGAGATGTGCCACGACAGCAGGTGCTCCACCTCGACGTAACGCTCGCCCGCCGACTGCCACTTGCGGCCCACCGCCTGGAGCGCGGGTGCCAGGATCTCCTCCCACGTGACGACCAGTCCGTGCCGGGCGATGGCGGCGGTGAGCTGCTCCTGCACGGCCAGGGCGTCCAGCCGGACCGCGGCGCGGGCCAGGCCCTTGCAGTCCTGCCGCGCGCTCCCCAACGGCAGACCGCTGCCGGACCGGGAGGCGTGCCGGTCCGATGGCGCGTCGGCCCGGCCCACGGCCCCGACCAGGCTCTCCGCCGCGTCCATGGCATGAGAGCCGAGGGTGAGCGCCTTCGCCGCCCTCGCCGCTTCCGCCGGCGGAATCCCGGCCGCCGTCATCCGGCACATCTCCAGCACCATGGCGATGTCGTCCTGGGTCCACCTGCGGTGGCGTCCCTCCGTCCGGGCCGCCGGGCCCAGGCCGTACCGGCGGTCCCAGGACCGCAGGGTGGTGGGCGACACACCCAGGCGTCTGGCCAGGGAACCGGTGGTCACCCCGGCGCCCTCGGGCACCTCGGCGTCCGTCTCGCTCACGTCGAGGACCCCGCGGACGCTCCGGGAGAACCACCGGCGTGGGTCGAGGGACGACTGCGCGCACAGCGGAATCCGATCACGATGCCCTCCGTTCTCGTCATGCGGGCGCCCGCCCCGGCAAGGTGTCTTCCCCGTCCAGGGCACCGACGGATGCACCACGGCGGCACCGACCCGCACCCTCGGCGACGCCGCCCGCACACCTTGGTCGACCGGAACGGCGCCCGGCGTCGCAGGACCTCGGAAGGCGCCCGGCGTCTCGGGGTGGGCCCGGAAGATGCCGCACACCCCCGGTCAGCCGGGGAAGCGCCCCATGTCCCGCAGCTGCCAGCGGCGTTCGGCGTACGCCAGGTCGTCGCGCCACAACCGCGCCGCGCCCGCCGTCATCGCACGGCGCAGCAGCGGGGCCGCCCGCCGGGCCACCGCGAAGCCGGGACGCTCGGATGCGGCCACGACGGCCTCGACGACGGCGGTGCGCGGGCGGCCCCGCTCGTCCGGGCCCAGGGGCGTCGCGTGCGTCTCGACGACGGAACCCACGCCCTCGCCCTCGGTGATGCGCATCACGACCGTGCGCGGTCCGGGCGTGGTGAACACCGCCCGCACCGGCACGACGAGCCGTCCGGCGACCTTGAAGGACACGTCCACGGTGAACCCGTCCGCGTGGGCCGTCTCCGAGTCCGCTCCCTCGGACCCGGGAGTGTCGACAACCGTCAGGTCGACGAAGGAGTACGGGTGGAACCAGGCCCCGTGCCAGGGGTCCAGCCGGTTGGCCACCACGTCCTCCGGCTCGCAGACCCCCACCCCGGTGTAGACGGCGGCTACGGCGCGCGAGACCTCCGGCCGCTCCGGGACGGCCGGTTCCGGCGTCGGCGGTTCACCGCCCACCGCGTCCAGGCGCACCCACACCAGCACGCCGTCGTCGTGCACGGGCAGCGGTTCCCAGCCCGCGAACGGCCCGCCGTCCAGGGCCAGTCCGTGCCAGTGGCACACCAGGGTCCCGCAGCGCACGGGGCTGTCGGCCAGGGGCGCACCCAGGTGCGGGCAGATGCCGGGGCCCGCCGCGAGCCGCCCGTCGGCCGCGCGCCATACCACCAGTTCCTGCCCGGCCACCGTGGCCGCCAGCGGCCGGTCACGGCGGACGTCCCGGGTGGCGCCGACGACGTACCAGTTGCCGGACGGCTGGGCCTGGGCCCGCTTCAGGGCCTCGGCGATGAGGCCGGGCCGGGCCTGGCGCCAGGTCGGTTGCTGCTGCTCCCAGCGCACCGGACGGCGCCGCAGGGAGAGGGGGTAACGGGGGCGGTTCATGCGATCTTCCGTTCGGGCCGGGACGAGGGGGCGGTCGGCTCACTCCGGGCAGGTGTGTGCGGGAGCTCGGTCCCGCGGTGCCGCAGTCGCGCCGCACCCACCCGGACGAGGCCGTCGAGCGCCACGGCGGCACGGCGGCGTCCGGGGACCACGGCACGGCGGTGCAGCGAGCGGTAGCCGTCCGCGGCGACCGCGTCCAGGATGCCGCCGTACAGGACGAAGGCGGTGCGGATGCACGGGCGTGCGACCGGATCGAGCATGGCCAGTCCCGGGGCCGCCTCCCGGTAGACGCCGCGGTTGAGCCGCTCGAACTCCCGCAGGGCGCCGGTGATCCGGGGATCGGGGCGCCCGGTGTCCCGGCTCCAGCGCAGCAGCCCGCGGTCCACGCCGTGGGCGGCCAGCAGGTCGGCGGGCAGGTAGACGCGGCCCCGGTCCAGGTCCTCGCCCACGTCCCGCAGGAAGTTGGTCAGCTGGAACGCCACGCCGAGGGCCGCCGCGTGCGGTGCCGCCTCCTCGCGCGGCACGACCGTGCCGAGCACCGGCAGCATCTGGAGGCCGATCACCTCCGCCGAGCCGTAGGTGTAGGTGCGCAGGTCCGCGTAGGTGGCGTAGTCCGTGACGTCGAGGTCGGCGCGCATCGCGGCCATGAAGTCGGTGAAGTGGCGGTGGTCGATGGCGTAGCGCCGCGCGGTGTCGGCCAGCGCGCGGACCACCGGCTCGGCGCTGTCGCCCGCGCGCAGTCCCGTCTCCAGCTCGTGCTGAAGGCGGGTCAGCCGCTGCGACCGCTCGCCGGCGCCGGTCGCGGTGTCGAGGCTGTCCACGATGTCGTCGGCCCAGCGCGCGAAGCCGTACAGGGCGTGCACGGCGGGCCGGCGGGCCACCGGCAGCAGGCGGGTGGCGAGGAAGTAGGTCTTGCCGTGCCGGGCGTTGAGCCGCCGGCAGTGGGTGTACGCCCGCCGCAGTTCCGGGTCGGTGACGCCGGCCGCGTCGAGCTCACGGTCGGTCATGCCGGCCTCCGTTCCAGGGTTTCGCGTACGGCGGGGCGGGACAGCCCGGTGCGGGCGCCGCCGGTGATGCGGGCGGCGGCGAGCTTGCCCGACAGCAGCACGGTCGGCACGCCGACGCCGGGCGTCGTGCCGCAGCCGGCGAGGACGGCGTTGGCCGTGCCGCGGACCAGGTTGCGCGGCCGGAACGGGCCGGTCTGCGCGAAGGTGTGGGCCGCGGAGAAGGGCGAGCCGGCCGCGTGGCCCTGCGCCTGCCAGTCGGCCGGAGTGACCAGGCACTCCTCCTCGATGGCGGAGGCGAGCCCTGCCATGCCCCGTCGCTCCAGCTCCCGGAGCAGGCTGTCGCGGTAGCGGGGGGCCAGCTCGCTCCAGTCGGCCGCGCCCGGTCCGAGGGCGGTGTTGGGGCAGGGGGCGAGGATGTAGTGCAGATGGTGTCCGGGCGGGGCCAGGCTCGGGTCGGTGGCCGTCGGACGGGTGATGAGCAGGGACGGGTCGCTCATCAGCTGTCCGGACTCGGTGAGTTCGGTGAAGGTCTGCCGCCAGGCCGCGCCGAAGGAGATGGTGTGGTGGGCCAGCTCGGGCCAGGTGCGGTCGGTGCCGGCGTGCAGGATCACCGCGGAGGGGGAGAAGCGCAGCCCCACCGGGCGGTTGGGGGCACGCCCCAGCAGGCCGTAGGTGACGGGCAGGTCGGGGGTGAGGACGACGGCGTCGCAGGCGATGCGCCCGCGGTCGGTGACGACGGCCGTGATCCGCTCCCCGGAGCGTTCCAGTCGCGTGACCGTCTCCCCGAAGCGCAGCTCGGCTCCGGCGTCCGCGGCGGCGTCCGCCATGGCCCGGGGCAGGGCGTGCATGCCGCCGCGCGGGAAGTAGACGCCCGCGATCGTGTCCATGTAGGCGATGACGGCGTAGGCGGCCAGGGCGCGTTCGGGTGCGACGCCCGCGTACAGGGCCTGGAAGGAGAACACCCGCCGCAGCCGCTCGTCGTCGAGGAACCGTCCGATGCGCGCGTCCAGCCGTCCGAACCCGCCGAGGGCGGCCAGCCGGGCCAGGTCGGGGTGGAGCAGTTGCAGGGGCGAGTCGAAGTCGGCGTCGATGAAGCGCCGCATCTGCACCCGGTAGAGCTTCTCCAGCCAGACGCGCAGCCTGCGGTATCCGTCGGCCTCGCGCGCCCCGGCGAAGCGCTCGACCTCCGCCTCCATGGCCTCGGCGTCGGTGTGGACGTCGAGGCTGCTGCCGTCGGCGAACCGTGCCCGGTAGGCGGGGTGCAGCGGCAGGAGCTCGACGCGTGCGCGCAGGCTGTCGCCGACCGCGGCGAACGCCTCGTCGGCCAGGTGGGGCATGGTGAGCACGGTGGGCCCGGTGTCGATGCGGTAACCGCCGCGGACCATGAGCCCGGCCCGCCCGCCGGGTGTCGCGTCCCGCTCCACCAGGGTCACCCGGCGTCCGGCGCCGAGCAGGTGGAGGGCTGCCGCCAGGCCGGACAGGCCTGCTCCGACGACCACGACATGGTCGGTGCGGCCGGGAACGGTTCGGGTCATCGGGCGGCCTCTTCGTCGGTGGCTGTCAGGATCAGCGAGGCGGGGACCGCCTCGGAGGCCGCGGTGGCGGGCGCGCCGGTCGCGGAGCGCAGCAGCGCCCTCAACCGCCGGGCGGCTTCGGGTTCGAGGACCGCGGTGTCCAGGTGGCGCAGTCCCTGCGCCACCAGCGTGCGGATCTTCACCTCCACGGTGTCGTGCGCGCCGGTGGTCACGAACACCTCGCGGACCGCGGCGACTTCGGCGTCGGAGGCGTCCGCGCGGCCGAGCGTGCGGTCCAGCACGTCGAGGGCTTCCCGGTCGCCCGAGGCCTCGGCCCGGGCCCGTGCGACGGCGGCGAGGTAGGTGGGCTTGCCGCTGCGGATGTCGCCGCCGGCGGGCTTGCCGGTCTCGCGCGGGTCGCCGAAGGCGTCGAGGAGGTCGTCGCGCAGCTGGAAGGCCAGTCCGACGCAGCGGCCCGCCGAGCACAGCGCACGGGTCGCGGTCGGGCCGGCGTCGGCCAGGGCCGCCCCCAGGGCGAGCGGGCGCTCCACCGAGTACAGGGCGCTCTTGAGACAGGCGGCGCGGATCGCCCGGGCCAGGGAGCGCCCGGAGGTCGCCTCGCCCTGCACGTCCAGGTACTGCCCGGCCACCATCTCCGTCCGCATGGCACGCCACAGCTCCCGGACCCGCCGCGCGGTGCGGTGCGGCAGCTCGGTGTCCGCCACCACGTCGTCCGCCCAGGCCAGGGCCAGGTCGCCGGCGAGGATGGCCGAGGCCTGTCCGAGCCGGTCCGCGCCTCGGGCGTCGCACGCGTCCGCGTACTGCCGCGCCACGTCGACGTGCAGCGTCGGCCGTCCGCGGCGCAGCGTGGCGCCGTCCATCACGTCGTCGTGGACCAGCGCACACGTCTGGATGAGCTCCAGGGCGGCGCCGATCCGCAGCGCGGCCCGGGCCTGGGCGGGTTCGGTGCCGCCGCAGGCCCGCAGCGCCCACCACACGAAGCGGGCGCGGGCCAGCTTGCCGCCGCTCTGCGTGAAGCGGGCCACGCGCGCGGCCAGGTCCTCGCCGAACAGCGGATCGACGGCGTGGGCCGCGGCGAGCTGCTGGTCGAGGAGGTCACCGAGGACCGCGCGCACGGCGCCGGGCACGTCCTGGTCCACGGCGCCCGGATCCTCGTGGGCCGGGAGTCCTGCCGGCGGCGGGGCCCAGGAGTGATCGCCGCGGCGGTGGTCCCCCGGTCCGCTCTGGCGGGGCGGCGGGGCAGGGGAGGCCTGCTCCGGGGTCGGGTGGGTGCCCGGACGCAGGTCCGCGCGGTGGTCGTTTGCCACGGTGGAGCTCATGCTGCCGGGTCCCCTCGTCGAGATCCTGGTGATCAGAGCTGGTGCAGTCGACACCGGTTCCGGCCGGGTGGCGGAAACGGATGCGGAGCGGCACGAGAACCGCGGGTGAGTCGTTCGATTCCTGCTCGATGCCGTGTCCTCCCTCGATTTCTTGTCCGCACCAGGTCCGATGGATTCGATGCAGAGTCGATGCAAGTTGTCGTACTTGCATCGACTCTGCACGGTGGAAGGGCGGCAGTCGCTCTGGGCGACCGCCGGGCCCTGCGGAGGAGTAACCATGACGACCGCACAGCAAACCGTCGCGGAGCTCGACGACCGTGCTCTCGTGGACGGGTTTCTCGCCGGGGACGAGACAAGCCTCGAAACCGTGCACCGCCGCTGGGGACCGCTCGTGTACGCCCTGGCCTGGCGCTCGTTGGGGGACGCGAGGGAGGCGGAGGACGTCTCCCAGCTGGTGTTCCTCGCCGCGTGGCGGGGGCGTGCCGGGTACGTTCCGGAACGCGGCACGCTACCCGGTTGGCTCACCGGCATCGCGCGCCGCAAGATCGCCGACGCCCTGACCGCGCGCACCCGCCGCAGCGAACTCGTCGCGGCCGCCGGGGCCCAGCTGATGCTCAGGCACGACGAGCGCGTGGTGCCGGAGGCGGCCATCGACCGCGTGCTGCTCGCCGACGAGATGTCCCAACTGCCCGCCCCGCAGCGCCGCGTCCTCAACCTCGCCTTCTACGACGACCTCACCCAGACCCAGATCGCCGAGGTCACCGGCTGGCCCCTGGGCACGGTCAAGAGCCACGCCCGCCGCGGACTGCGCCGCCTGGCCTGCCGGCTCCAGGACAGCGACGTCGTCGAGTGCGCCGCGTGACAGCGTGGGCGCTCCCTGGAAGCATGCGGGGGCATGAGAGCGTGTGCGCTGGGTGAAATCGGTGCAGAAGCGATGCGTGTCGGTCGACCGTGCTCACGCATCCGGCCCACACCAGGTGAGGATCCGCATCCGAACGGGTACTGCGACCGGAATGCTGCCGCAGGGACAGCGACACCGCGCAGGGAGGGAACCGGTCGTGCACGAGGCGGACGTCGCCATCATCGGCGCGGGGGCAGCGGGGCTGTCCCTCGCCCACCGGCTCACGCGCCCCGCCCCCGGCGCCCGCCCCCCGTCCGTCGTACTCGTCGACGCCCCGCCCGGCCCCCTGCGCCCGCCCCGGCGCACCTGGTGCTTCTGGGAGGCCGGCCGCGGACCCTACGACGCCGCGGTCACCCGGTCGTGGCAGCGTCTGCGCGTGCACCAGCCCACGGGGGAGCTCATCGAGCAGAACATCTCCCCGCTGCGCTACAAGATGATCCGCTCGGACGACTTCGAGACGCTGGTCGGGCACGACCTGGCCCGCAGCGGACGGGTGCACCGCATCGAGGCGGCGGTCGAGAGCGTCGAGGGACTCCCGCGGGGCGCCCGCGTCGACGCCCGCACCGCGACCGGACAGGCCGAGACCGTGCGGGCCCGCTGGGTCTTCGACTCCCGGCCGCTGGGCAGTCTGCCCGCCGCCCGCACCACCTTGCTCCAGCACTTCCACGGCTGGTTCGTGCGCACCGGGCGCCCGGTCTTCGATCCGGGCCGCGTGGAGCTCATGGACCTGCGCACCCCGCAGCCCGCGCGGGGCCTGTCCTTCGCCTACGTGCTGCCCACCGGCCCCGACCAGGCCCTGATCGAGTACACGGAGTTCTCCTCGGCGGTCCTGCCCGCGGACGCCTACGACGAGGCGCTGCGCCACTACACCGGCACCGTCCTCGGTCTCCAGGACTTCGAGATCACCGGTACCGAGACCGGCGTCATCCCGATGACCGACGCCCGCTTCGCCCGGCGTACCGGGCCCTGCGTCTTCCGCATCGGGGCGGCGGGCGGCGCCACCCGGCCCTCCACCGGCTACACCTTCTCCGGAGTGCAGCGCCAGACCGCCGCCATCGCCGCCGCCCTGCACCACGGCCGCCCTCCCGTGCCCCCGCTGCCCCACTCGGCCCGCTCCCGCGCCATGGACGCCGTCCTGCTGCACGCCCTCGACAGCGGCCTCGTCGACGGCGCCGACTTCTTCGCCCGGCTGTTCGCGCGCATCCCCCTGGAACGCGTACTGCGCTTCCTGGACGGCCGGACCCGGCTGCACGAGGAGATCGCCATCGGCCTGCGCACCCCCGTCGTGCCCATGCTGCGCGCCGCCCTCGAAGTGCCCCGCCTGCCCAGACGCCCCTTCCCGGGCCCATGAACCGCCCCCCCTGAACCGCCCCACTCCCGCCCGAAGCCCGCACTTTCCGACGACCCGCCCCAGGAGACAGCGTGACCGTGCTGCGTGACGCGGAACTGGCCGCCGCATTCGACCATGCGGCGGCCAGGTACGACACCCTCGTGGCCGCCAACCCCGGCTACCACGCCCATCTGCGC
Organism: Streptomyces sp. NPDC057253; assembly: GCF_042669125.1. Classification (NCBI taxonomy): domain Bacteria; kingdom Bacillati; phylum Actinomycetota; class Actinomycetes; order Kitasatosporales; family Streptomycetaceae; genus Streptomyces; species Streptomyces sp. NPDC057253. Next base: position 147,185 of record NZ_JBHUXV010000004.1, read on the forward strand.
CGCTCGGCGCGCCGCCTGGGCCTGCCGGGCCCGGGAACAGGACTGCGCGTCCTGGACCTGGGCTGCGGGACCGGCGCCTCCACCGCCGCGCTCGCCCGCGTGCTCCCCGAAGCCGACATCACGGCCGTGGACGCCTCGGCCGGGATGCTGGACCGCGCCCTGGCCAAACCGTGGCCCGGCAAGGTGAGGTTCCTGTGCGCCCCGGCGGAGGCCCTTGCCGAGGCGGGTGTGGAGGGACCCTTCGACGCGGTGTTCGCCGCCTACCTCTTCCGCAACGTCGCAGACCCCGACGCCGTCCTGGACGCCGTCCACGAGCTGCTGGCCCCGCACGGACGGCTCGCCGTGCACGAGTACACCCTCAGCGGCCGCCCGCTGGACCGGGCGGTGTGGACGGCCGTCTCCCGGGGCGTGGTCCTGCCCGTCGCCTCCGCCCTCGGCGACAGCGACCTCTACCGCCATCTGTGGCGCAGCGTCGTGGACTTCGACACCGTGGACCGCTTCTCGGACCGCGTCCGCGCCCACGGCTTCGACCAGGTGCGGGCCCTGCCCCTGCCCGGCTGGCAGACCGGCATCACCCACACCGTCGTCGCCCGCCGCGCCGACCCGGCCGCACGGGGCGACCGGTGAGCGCCGCCCGTCCCGGACGGGACCGCCGCGCCGTCCTCCTGCCCCCGTCGCCCGGAGCGAGCCGGGTCGGCGGCCGGACGCGCGGCACCGCCGTCGTGGGCGGCGGCATCGCGGGCATCGCCGCCGCCACGGCCCTCGCCGAACGCGGCGTGAAGGTCACGCTCTACGAGCGCGAGCCGTACCTGGGCGGCCGCGTGGGCGGCTGGAGCACCGAGCTCCACGACGGCACCACGGCCACCATGAGCCGCGGCTTCCACGCGTTCTTCCGCCAGTACTACAACCTGCGCAGCCTGCTCCGCCGTACCGACGCCCGCCTGGACCGCCTCACCGGCCTTCCCGACTATCCGCTGCGGCACCGCGACGGACTCCACGACAGCTTCCGCAGGGTGCCGCGCACCCCACCGATGAGCGCACTGGGCTTCGTCGCGCTGAGCCCGTCCTTCCGCTGGCGGGACCTGGTGGGCATGAACCCCGTCGCCGCCCTGCCCCTGCTCGACGTCCGCGTCCCGGACGTCTACGCCGAGCTGGACGGGGTGAGCGCCGACGACTTCCTCCGCTCGCTGCGCTTCCCGGCCGCCGCCCGCCATCTGGCCTTCGAGGTGTTCTCCCGCAGCTTCTTCGCCGACCCCCGCGAGCTCTCAGCCGCCGAGATGGTCCTGATGTTCCACATCTACTTCCTCGGCAGCTCCGAGGGACTCCTCTTCGACGTCCCCACCGACCCCTTCCCGACCGCCCTGTGGGACCCCCTCGCCGAGCACCTGTCCCGCCACGGCGCCGACCTGCGCCTGTCCACCCCGGTCGAGAACGTCACGCCCACCGCCGACGGCACCTTCACCGTCGCCACCGACCGGGAGGAGCTGCCGTACGACACCGTCGTCCTGGCCCTCGACAGCGGCGGACTGCGCTCCCTGGTCGGCCGCTCGCCCCGGCTCGGTGACGCGGCCTGGCGTGAACGGATCGCCCGCCTGCGCACCGCTCCGCCCTTCCTCGTCTCCCGCCTCTGGCTCGACCGCCCCGTCGCCCCCGACCGTCCCGGGTTCCTGGGCACGGCCGGATACGGCTCGCTGGACAACGTCAGCGTCCTGGAGCGCTGGGAGCAGGAGGCCGCCTCCTGGGCTGCCCGCACCGGCGGCTCGGTGGTCGAACTCCACGGCTACGCGCTGCCGGAGAACGCCGACCCCGACACCGAGGCCCGGGACCTGATCGCACGGCTCCACGACGTCTACCCGGAGACCCGCGACGCGCGGATCCTCGACGCACGTCACGAATGGCGCCGGGACTGCCCCCTGTTCCCCGTCGGCGGCTACGCCGACCGCCCCGGCGTCCGCACCCCCCGGCAGGGCCTGGTCCTCGCGGGCGACCTGGTGCGCACGGACCTCCCGGTGGCCCTGATGGAACGCGCCGCCACCAGCGGTTTCCTCGCGGCGAACGCCCTCCTGGAGACGTGGGGGGTACGAGGCCACCCCCTGTGGACCGTCCCCGACGGCAGCCGCGGCCGGGTCCTGGGAGCCCTGGCGTCGGTCCGGCACCGGGGAAACGGCCGGGCCGTCACCGCGCCGAGCCGTCCCAAGGCCCCCGGCCTCACAGGCGGATGACCACCAGAGCGGTGTCGTCGGCGTTGCCCGTGGGCGGGAGCAGATCGGTCAGCAGCGCGTCGGCCAGGTCCTCGGGGCCGGCGTCGCGGTGGCGGGTGAGCGAGTGGGCGAGGCGGTCCAGACCGGCGTCGATGTCCTCGGTACGGCGCTCGATCAGACCGTCCGTGTAGAGGACCAGCGCGGCGCCGTCGACGAAGGCCGTACTGGCCTCGGGACGCACGGAGTGCTGGACGCTCGCGCCCAGCGGCGGGTCGGTCGCCTGGTCCAGGAAGGTCACCGTGCCGTCGGGGTGCAGCAGGGCGGGCGGCAGATGGCCCGCGCTGCTGTAGGTGAGGGTGTGGCTGCGCCAGTCGACGAAGGCCGTGGCCGCCGTGGTCGACTCGGCGCCCTCGACGGAGCGGGCGTACAGCCCGAGCGCCTCCAGAGCCCGGGCGGGACCCTCGGCGACCAGGGTGGCGGCGCTCAGCGCGCTGCGCAGCTGGCCCATGACACAGGCGGCCGCCAGGCCGTGTCCGACCACGTCACCGACGGCCACCGCCAGGCAGTCGTCGGGCAGGTCGACCAGGTCGTACCAGTCACCGCACACGTTCAGGGCACCCACCGCGGGCCGGTAGCGTACGGCCGCCTGGCGGTGCCCCAGGGGACCGGGGGCGGGCAGCAGGGCCTCCTGAAGCGCCAGGGCCACCTCGCGTTCCCGGGCGTGCGCCTTGCGCAGGCGTTCGTTCACGTCCTGGAGCTCCCGGGCGCGGGTGTACAGCTCGGCCTCCAGGACGCGTGCCCGGCTGTCGCCGCCCGGCCCGCCGCGGGCCCGGATGAGCTCGGTGACCTCCTCCACCCGGTGCACGAGCAGCGTCACCTTGCCGTCGGTGCCGAGGACGGGGGCGTTGACGGGGCTCCAGAAGTGCTCGTGCCAGAGACCGGGCCGGTGGGGATCCTCGATGTCGTAGCGGAGCACCGCCATGGTGTCGCGCTCACCGGTGGCCACCGCGCGCAGCATCGACTCGCGGGTCTCCCGCATTCCGGACGCGGCGTCGTCGTTGGGGTTCTCCGGGAACACGTCGAAGATGTAGCGGCCGATCAGCTGCTCACGGGAGCGGCCGGTGATGCGGACGAAGTCGTCGTTGACGTCCACATACACCAGCTCAGGGGTCAGCAGTGCCACCATGCCGGGCAGGGCACGGAAGACCGCCGCGTGGTCGATCTGCGGTTTCCTCATGTGCAGCCTGCCTCGAAGCGAGCCATCATGATGTGATTTTCCACGATAGAGGGGATCAGGCGGACGTATCGACCACTACTGTCGGCAGGCGACAGGCCATGACCGGGTCCGCCGTCGTGGTGGCAGGCACCCCTCCCGATCGCTCGCGCTCGCGAAAGGACCCACTCGAATGAGTTACACAGTCCTGGGGACCGGCATCGTCGGCCGGACCCTGGCGGCCAAGCTCGCCTCCCTCGGCCATGACGTCGTCATCGGCACCCGTGACCCCGCGGCCACCCTCGCCCGGACCGAACCCGACGGCATGGGCAACCCGCCCTTCAAGCATTGGCACGCCGAGCACGGCCAGGTGCGCCTCGCGCCCTTCGCGCAGGCGGCGGCCGAGGGCGCCACGATCGTGAACGCCACGGCAGGCGGGCAGAGCATCGAGGTCCTTCGGGCGGCCGGCGCGCGGAACCTGAGCGGCAAGGTGCTGATCGACGTCGCCAATCCGCTGGACTTCTCCGCCGGGATGCCGCCGAGGCTCGACCCGGTCGACACCGACAGCCTCGGCGAGCGCATCCAGCGGACCTTCCCCGACGCGCTGGTGGTGAAGACCCTCAACACCATGAACTGCCTCGTCATGGTCGATCCCGCCAGGGTGCCCGGGGAGCACACCGTGTTCGTCAGCGGCGACGACACCGGCGCCAAGAAGGAGGTCACCGCGTTGCTGGGGTCCTTCGGCTGGCCGGAGTCCAGCGTCATCGACCTGGGCGACATCAGCAGCGCCCGTGGCGCCGAGATGGTGCTGCCGCTCTGGCTGCGCCTGTACGGCACACTCGGCCACGGCGACTTCAACTTCCATGTGCAGGGCGCCCGCCCCCGTGCCTGAGCCGCGCCCACCCTCTCTCGTACCGCGCTGCACGACGCGGGTGGGCGACTTGAGAGACTGCCGGGCATGGACATCGCGAGCAGAGACCATGTGACCGTCACCGGCGACCCCCAGGGGCCGACGGTGGTGCCGGCCTACGTGGGTTCGGGCCGCTCGGACGCGTCCGCGTTCACCGAGGAGCGCGCGATGACCGGGGTGCCGGCGGCCGGCCTGGCTCCCGGCCGGATCGGCGCCGACGCCCCCCGGACGGGAAACGAACGATGAGCCCCCTGAACATCACGACCCGAGACGCCGAGACCGGTCCCGTAGTGGAGATCGCCGGTGAACTCGACTACGCCAACGTCTCCGGACTGCACAAGCTGCTGGACGGCCTCACCCTCCGCCCGGGCACGCGCCTGGTCCTGGACATGCGGGGGCTGGAGTTCTGCGACTCCAGCGGCATCACGGCTCTGCTCGCCGCCCGCAGTCGCGCGGAGGCCGTCCAGGCCGACATCGCCCTGGCCGCCGTACCGGACAACACGCTGCGCATCCTGCGCCTCGTCGGCCTCGACCAGATCTTCACCATTCACCCCGACAGCGAGACGGCCACGCGTCCCTGAACGGGCCGCGGCGCGCGGTCGGGTCAGAGGTTCAGCCGGTCCGCGACCGAGGACAGGGCCGTGCCCAACGGGAGGCCGACGCGGGTGCGGGCGAGCGCGTCACCGCGGGTGGGGTCCCGGTTGACGATGAGGACCGGCTTGTCCGCCTGGGCCGCCTGGCGGACGAAGCGGAGCCCGGACATCACCGTGAGCGAGGAGCCGAGGACCAGCAGCGATGCCGCCTCGCGGACCAACCGGCGGCAGTGCTCGATCCGCTGCAAGGGCACCGACTCGCCGAAGAAGACGACGTCGGGCTTGAGGATGCCACCGCAGTCCGTGCAGGGCAGGACCCGGAAGCCGGCGACCTGTTCGTCGGAGAGGTCGGCGTCACCGTCCGGGTTGATCGTCGCGGCCACCGGCGCGAATCCCGCGTTGGCCGCTTCCAGCCGTACGGCGAGGTCATGACGCGGGGTCATGGCGTCACAGGCGAGGCAGCGGACCCGTGCCAGGCTCCCGTGCAGCTCCACGACATCGTCGCTGCCGGCGGCCTGATGCAGACCGTCGACGTTCTGGGTGATCACGCCCGAGAGCAGACCGTGCCGGGCGAACGCGGCGACGGCCCGGTGCCCGGCGTTGGGACGGGCGCGGCCGAAGGTACGCCACCCCAGATGGCTGCGCGCCCAGTATCTTCGCCGCGCCTGCGCGGAGCCGGTGAAGTCCTGGTACGTCATCGGCGTGTGGCGGCTCAGGCTTCCGCCCTCGCCCCGGTAGGCCGGGATGCCCGACTCCGTCGAGATGCCCGCCCCGGTGAGCACCAGCACACCGCCGGCGCTCAGCGCGTCGATCACGGGCCGCAGATCGGTGGTTCCCGGCGGCAGGTCGGAGGGCGGGGTCCAGTGGAGCGTGGGACGCGTGCGCATGCGTGCCAGGGTACGGAACCGGGGGCGGGAAGCGGTGCGGAGGCGGGGGAGTGACGCGGAGGCCGGGGAGCGGTGCGGAGGCCGGGGTGCGGGAGGCGGTGCCGAGTACGGGGAGCGGTGAGGAGGGCCGGGGAGCGGGAGGCGGTGCCGAGGCCGGGGAGTGGTGAGGAGGGCCGGGAAGCGGTGCCGAGAGCCGGGAAGCGGTGCCGAGGCCCGGGGCGCTGCGGTGAGGCCCGGGGCGCTACGCCGAGTCCTCCTCCAGCAGATAGTCGATCGCGGCGACGACGTCCGGGACCGTGTGGTGGGGCGTGAGCAGTCCCTCGGGCCAGGGCCGGCCGGTGACCCAGATGGTGCGCAGTCCCGCCTCGTGGCCGCCGACGATGTCGGTCTCGGGATTGTCGCCGGTCATCCAGTCGCCCGGGCTTAGCTGTGTCCCGCAGCGCGCGGCGGCCAGTTCGAACAGACGCGGGTCCGGTTTGCGGATGTCGATGTCCCCGGAGGCCGCGATCCCGTCGATCAGGTCGGAGAGCCCGGTGGCCTGGATCTTGGCCCGCTGGATGTCGCTGGCGCCGTTCGTGGCGACACCGATGCTCCAGCCCGCCCCCTTGAGACGTTCCAGGCTGCTGAGGACGGCGGGCCGGCAGTGCACCGAGGACGCCATGCGGTCGATGTAGACCCGCCAGAGATGGTCGGCGCTCTCCTTGACGGGGAAGGCGGCGCGCAGCCGGTCGAAGTCGCCGCGCTCGGCGTGGTCGGCCAGCTCGGTCAGCAGCCACCGCTCGATCTCCGGACCGTAGCCGTGGTCGCCGCTCAGGCTGGCGACGGCATCGGCGAAGGCGCCGCTGCGGTCGACCAGGGTGCCGTCCAGATCGAAGATCGCGAGTCTCACGCTGTCGGACCCTACTTGCCGGGCCGGGCATCCGGTACGGGTCTGCCTCGGGGGGTGGTGAGTTCACCGGGGGATGCCGGGGGACGGACAAGGTCCTTGTCTCGTTCCGACCCATTGTGTTGAGCCAACTGCCCCCCTACTGTTCGACTTTGCCTGAGTCTGTTCGATGCTGATTGCTCAGGCTCTGAGGAGGCCGCAGTGCGGGGTAATCGGAACGATCCGGAGACTGCGAGACCCGGCCGCCGCGGGTGGTGGCGGACCGTCCTCGCGACGGCCGCGACCCTCGCCCTGGCGACGGGCATGATCGCGCCGGCCGCGGCACAGGAGGCGGACGGACCGCCACCGGCCGCCGCACCGGCCGCCGACTCGACGGCACACACGGTGAGTTACGACGGCTACTCGTTCCTCGTCGACGGCAAGCGGACCTACCTCTGGTCCGGCGAGTTCCACTCCTTCCGGCTCCCGAGCCCCGACCTGTGGCGCGACATCTTCCAGAAGATGAAGGCCGCCGGCTTCAACTCCACGTCCCTGTACTTCGACTGGGGCTACCACTCGCCCAAGCCGGGCGTCTACGACTTCGGCGGCGTCCGTGACGTCGACAAGCTCCTCGACATGGCCGAGGAGGCCGGGCTCTACGTCATCGCGCGCCCCGCGCCCTACATCAACGCCGAGGTCGACAGCGGCGGTCTGCCCGGCTGGCTGACCACCAAGGCCGAGAACAACCGCAGCGACGACCCGCGCTTCCTCGCGTACGCCGACGAGTGGCTGACGCGGATCGACCGGATCATCGCCCGGCACCAACTCACCAACGGCACCGGCTCGGTGATCGCCTATCAGGTCGAGAACGAGTACTACAACGGCTCCGCGGCCGCCCGCTCCTACATGCGGCACCTGGAGGACAAGGCCCGCGCCGACGGCATCACCGTGCCGCTCACCGGCAACAACAACGGCACCTTCAACTCCGGTGACGGCGCCCTCGACGTGGACGGCCCGGACTCCTACCCGCAGGGCTTCGACTGCTCCAACCCCACGAAGTGGAACGGCGTCCCCGACATCAGCTACGACCACCCGGCCGGAAAGCCCCTGTACTCCCCGGAGTTCCAGGGCGGCGCCTTCGACCCCTGGGGCGGCCCCGGCTACGACAAGTGCGCCCAGCTGATCAACGACCGGTTCGCCAACGTCTTCTACAAGCAGAACATCGCCGTCGGCGCGACCGCGCAGAGCTTCTACATGACCTACGGCGGCACCAACTGGGGCTGGCTGAGCATGCCCCAGAACTACACCTCGTACGACTACGGAGCCGCGATCCGTGAGACCCGTCAGCTCGACCCGAAGTACGACGAGGACAAGCTGATCGGCTACTTCACCCAGGCGGTGGCCCCGCTCACCAAGACCGACGCGATCCGGGCCACACCCCCGGACGACTCCGCGGTCGTCGACACCGCCCGGATGAACCCCGACACCAGGACGCAGTTCCATGTGCTGCGGCACGGCAACTCCACGTCCACGGCCGTCGACCGGACGCACATCTCGCTGGACTTCAACGCCCAGCCGGCCGGTGACACCACCTACACCTGGGACGACCCCGACTCCGCGCTCCAGTACGCCGGTTCGTGGTCGCACGTGCACGACACGAGCTACACCGGCGGCGACTACAAGCACACCGAGTCGTTCTCCAACAAGGCCGGTGACTCGCTCACCGTGCCCTTCGACGGCACCGCCGTCCGCTGGATCGGCTCCAAGACCGACAACCACGGCAACGCCGACGTCTACCTCGACGGCACCAAGGTCGCCACGGTCGACGACTCCGGCAGCGAGAACCAGGCGGTCATCTTCCAGAAGACCGGCCTTGCGCCCGGCGCGCACACCCTGAAGATCGTCGTCACCGGCACCCACGGCTCGGGCTCCACCGACAACTACGTCGCGATCGACGCCATCGACGTGCCGACCGGTACCGCCGCCGAGCAGCCGACCTACCCGGTCGTGCCCCAGCAGCCCGGCACCGCGATCACCCTCGACGGCCGCGACTCCCACGTCATTGTGGCCAACTACCGTCTCGGAGAGGCCCAGTTGCAGTACTCGACCTCCGAGCTCATGACCGACGCGACCATCGGCGACCGGGACGTCGCGGTCCTGTACGGCGACGCGGACAGCGACGGCGAGACGGTCCTGCGGTACGCCTCCGAGCCCACGGTGACCGCCACCGGCGGCACGGTCGCGACCACCTGGGACGCCACCACCGGTGACCTGCGCCTGAACTACACCCACAAGGGCCTGATCCGCATCAGCGTCACCGGCGCCGGACAGCGCCCGCTGCTGCTCCTGGTGGGAGACAAGGCCACGGCGAAGACCTTCTGGCGTCAGGACACCGCGACCGGCCCGGTCCTGGTGCGCGGCACGCACCTGCTGCGGACGGCGACGAGCCTCGACAGCGGCCGTACCGTGGCGCTCACGGGCGACAACGCCGACGACAGGAACATCGAGGTGTTCACCTCCGCGGCCCGCGTCACCTGGAACGGCCGGACGGTGAAGACGCGGGCCACCGACACCCCCGGCCTGACCGGACAGATCCCGACGGCGGCCGCGATCCACCTGCCGGCGCTCACCGGCTGGAAGCACGCCGAGGAATCCCCCGAAGCGGCCCCCGGCTTCGACGACACCAGCTGGCAGGTGGCCGACAAGACGACCACCAACAGCGTCTCCGGCATCAACAAACTGCCCGTCCTCTACGCCGACGACTACGGATTCCACACCGGCAACACCTGGTACCGCGGCCGCTTCCACGCGAGCGGCAAGGAGACCGGCATCCACCTGGTGTCCGACTCCGGCGGAGGCGCGCAGGCGTTCTCGGCCTGGCTCAACGGCACCTTCCTGGGCAGCTCCACCACGGGCGGCGCCGACTTCACCTTCCCGGCCGGCTCGGTCAACTCCGAGGGCGACAACGTCCTTTCGGTGCTCACCGTGAACATGGGCCACGAGGAGGACTACAACTCCACCAACGGCAACAAGACCGCGCGCGGCCTGACCAGCGCCTCCCTCGTCGGAGCCCCGCTGACCTCCGTCACCTGGCGCCTGCAGGGCGTCCGCGGCGGCGAGGACCTCCAGGACACGGTCCGCGGTCCGCTCTCCACGGGCGGCCTGTACGGCGAGCGGGCCGGCTGGTCCCTGCCGGGCTACCCGGACGCCCAGTGGAGCCGGGTCTCCCTGCCGACGACCGACACCCGCCCCGGCGTCTCCTGGTACCGCACCGACGTCCGCCTGGACCTCCCGCGCGGCCAGGACACCTCACTGGGCCTGACGTTCACCGACGACCCGTCACGCAAGTACCGGGCCACGATCTTCGTCAACGGCTGGCAGGTCGGCAATTACGTCAACTACCTAGGCCCACAGCACACGTTCCCCGTCCCCAACGGCATCCTGAACCCCAACGGCCGCAACAGCATCGCCATCGCGGTGTGGAACCTGGACGGCAGCACCGGCGGCCTCGGCAAGGTCTCCCTCACCAACTACGGCAGCTACGCCTCGTCCCTGCGGGTCGCACAGAACGACAGCCCGCGCTACGACGCCCGCACGTACGCGATGCCCAAGCCTCCCGGAGCCCGCGTCACCCTGTCCGTACCCGACACCGCCCAGCCGGGAGCGGCCTTCACCGCGAGCACGACCGTGACGGTCCCGAAGAACGGCCGCCCGGCGTCCGACCTGACAGCCGCACTCTCCGCCCCCGACGGCTGGAGCGTCAGCGCCACCGGCCCGACCTCCCTCAAGCGCCTGCGACCCGGCGCCTCGGCCGGCTTCACCTGGAAGGTCCAGCCACCGACCGGGGACCTGCCCTCCGCCTCGGCCCTGACCACCACCGTGCACTACGTGCAGAACGGGCGGCAGGCCTCGGGCGCCGACGAACGCGTCATCGGCGGCATCCCCCCGGCTCCACCGGCCGGGAACAGTGCGGTGAGCGACCTGCCCTTCCTGTCCTCCACCAACGGATGGGGTCCGGTGGAACGGGACAGCAGCGTCGGCGAGCAGGCCGCCGGGGACGGCCGCCCGATCAGCATCGCGGGCGTGACCTACCCCAAGGGCCTCGGCACCAACTCGCTCAGCGACGTCCAGCTCTATCTCGCCGGAAACTGCACGCGGTTGACGGCGAACGTGGGCGTCGACGACGAGACCGGCGGGGCGGGAACGGTGACGTTCTCCGTGGTCGCCGACGGCAGGACCCTGGTCACCACGCCGACGATCCGCGGCGGACAGGCCGCCGTGCCGATCGACGTCGACGTCAGCGGCGCGCAGGTGGTCGACCTCCAAGTCGGCGACGCCGGCGACGGCAACGGCAACGACCACGGCGACTGGGGGACACCGACCCTGACCTGCGGCTGACGGCCGTAGCCAGGAACAGGCCCCGAGGGCCGACCGCGCAGCCGGCCGGCCCTCGTCGGCGTCAGCGCCCGGACGCACCCCGGCTCCGGGCAGCGGGGCGCTGTGCGGCCTCGGCCACGGCGATCTCCTCGGTCAGCTTCGCGATCGCGCTCTTCGCCGAGGCGATGCCCCGCACGATGAGCCGCAGATGCGTCGTGGACTCCGGTACGGCCGCCTCGAACTCCTCCAGCCGCTGCTGATGCACGGACAGCCGGGCCCTGAGCCGGGCGACCGGGTCGGGCGGCGGGGGAGGGGCCGTCCCGTTGAAGACCACGTTGTACAGGGGACGTTCGGCCTGGACGGTCTCGCGCTCGGCGGCCTCCGCGTGGTCGGGGTACTCGATACGGACGGCGATGACGCGGGGCCCCCAGGGCTGCCGGCGCAGATGGGTGCGGATACGGGTGAGCGGGCTGGTGGTGATGCCGACGTACAGCAGCCCTTCGATGCCGTAGAGCCGGTACAGGGCGGTGCGGCCCGCTGTGTGCAGGCTGCCTTCCTCGTCGAACAGACCGCGCAGGAACTGGGTGTCGACGTCCTTCACGGCACCGCCCCCTCGACTGGGCGCCCACGGCGATTGACCCGACCGGCGCCACCCGGCGCCCGCCACGCGCCGCCCGTCCACCGACCACGCTCTCACGGGGGTCTGACACCGCGTCGGGCCGACCGCTCCGGGACGCGAGGTCCCGTGAGCCGCCGGCCCGCTGCCCGGCCGGTCAGGCCAGGATCTCGACGTACCCGTCGGTGCCGTGCACGCGGATCCGTTGCCCGTCCCGGATCAGCCGGGTCGCCCCCTCGACGCCCACCACCGCGGGCAGGCCGTACTCGCGGGCGATGACCGCGCCGTGGGTCATCAGGCCGCCCACCTCCGTCACCAGGCCCGCGATGCCGACGAAGAGCGGTGACCAGCTGGGGTCCGTGAAGGCCGTGACCAGGATGTCGCCGGCTTCGAGATCGGCGTCGGCCATGTCGAGGACGACACGGGCCCGCCCCTCGACCGTCCCGGCGGACACCGCCAGTCCGACGAGGGAGCCGTCCGGCACGTCGTCGCGCCGGTACGCCCCGCTGACGGCCTCGCCGTCCGAGGTGAGGACCCGGGGCGGGGTGAGCGCCTGGTACGCCCGGAACGCCTCCTTGCGCTCCTGGACGAGCCGGTGGTCCAGCTCGTTCGACCGTACGACGTCCCGGAACTCCTCGAAGGTGAGGTAGAAGCAGTCGTCCCGCTCGGCGAGCACACCGGCCCGCACGAGCCGCTCGGCCTCCGCCAGCAGCGCCTGCTTGTAGACGAAGTAGCGGCTGATGATGCCGTACTTCGGATACTCCCGGTACCCGATGAAGGTGCGGACCCGGTCGATCATCCGCTTTGTCTCGTCGGCCTTGTGCGCCCCGTCCGGCAGGGCCCGCAGCCGGGACAGCACCTCCTGTTCCTTCCGCTCGGCCTTCAGCCGGCCTTCCTCGAACCGCCGCCGGGCGGCGCCCGGTTCGAAGTTCCTGACGTTGTCGAGGATCACGGGCACGAGGGTGGTGGGACGCTCACGCCACCGCGGCCGCGTGATGTCGATCTCGCCGACGCACCGCATGCCGTACCGGTCGAGATAGGCCTCGATGGCCTGGCGCGCCTCGGCGCCGCCCGCGAGCTTCGGCAGCTCGTCCAGGAAGCCCTCGTCCTCGACGCCCTGGAGGAACTCGACCACCTCCGGACGTGCCCGGACCACGTCGGCGACGTCGAGCAGCGCCAGGCCCATCTCCGAGGTGATGTTGTCGGGGGCGGACAGGGTGAGCGTGTCCGCCGCGTTCTTCTCGCCCAGCCACTCGTGCAGCTTGTCGTTGAGCCACCAGGTGGCTTCCATCCCCGCCATGATCACCGGCAGGTTCAGCGGGTCGGTGAGGACCCGCTTGTGCTCCCCGAAGGCCTCCCGCAGGAAGTCGAACAGCTCCGGTCCGGCCTTCGTGCGGATGTCGCGCTCCAGGGCGGCGAGAGAGGCCTCGTTGCGCTCGATCAGGCCGGTCACGATGGCCGGATCGGTCGCGATCGGCGCGGGCGCGGGCGCGGGCGGAGGAGCGGAAGCCGCCGCAGGGGCGGAAGCAGCCGCACGCGCGGAAGCAGCGGCAGGGGCGGAAGCGGCCGCCGGCGCGGATGCGGTGCGGGTCGGCGGTCCGCCGGGGCCCGTCTCCGGGAGCGGCAGCACGAAGTCGTCGCGGTCGAGGACGGTCTCCAGCGCATCCCTGACCAGCGGGTCGCCCTTGCCCATCAGGTCCAGGAGGGCGGCGCGGCTCGCGGGCGAGGCAAGGCGCCGGGTGACGTCGACGAACAGCCTTCCGCCCGCCTCGGCCATCGGCACCATGGCCGTGTGCCGCCACACGGACAGCCCCAGCGGCTTCATGGCGTCGGTCATCATCTGCTGATGGCCCACGGAGACATAGATGTGACGGTCTTCGTCGTCACGGGCCGGGACCGGGAACAGCGTGGTGATCGGCCGGCTCTGCACGATGTGGAAGCCGTCGTCGACCAGGCACCACTCGATGTCCTGCGGGCTGCCGAAGTGCGCCTCGATCAGCCGCCCCAGCCGCACGAGCTCGACCGCCTGAGCATCCGTCAGCGCGGGTTGCTTCTGGCGCTCCGCCTCGACGGCCGTCTCCTGGGTGCCGCCGTCCGGCAGCGCGAGCACGGCACGCTGTTTGGCGGCGATCGTCCTGGAGACGACCTCACCGTCGCGCACGGTGAGGACATCGGGGTTCACCAGACCGGAGACCAGCGCTTCGCCGAGGCCGAAGCCGGCGTCCACGGTGGCCACCCTCCGGTTGCCCGTGACGGGGTCGGCCGTGAAGAGGATGCCGGACGCGTGCGGGAAGACCATCCGCTGCACGACCACCGCCATGTGGACCGTACGGTGGTCGATGCCGCCCCGCTGACGGTAGGTCACCGCCCGCTCGGTGAACAGGGAAGCCCAGCACCGGCGGACGTGCCGCAGGACCTCCGCCGGCCCGACGACGTTCAGGTAGGTGTCCTGCTGGCCGGCGAAGGAGGCCGTCGGCAGGTCCTCCGCGGTCGCGCTGGAGCGGACGGCGTAGGCCTCCTGCTCGCCGAGCCGGGCGAGCGCGCCGGTGATCGCGGCGGCGATGTCCTCCGGGACGGCGATCTCCTCGACGGTCCGGCGGATCCGCGCGCTGAGCGTGCGGATCGCCTCCCGGTCGTCCGGGGTGGCACGCGCCAGCTCTTCGAGCTGGGCCTCGACCGAGGGTTCCCGCGCCATGATCCGCCGGAAGGCGTCCGTGGTCACACAGAAGCCGGCCGGCACGCGCACGCCCTCGATCCGCGACAGCTCGCCCAGGTGCGCGCCCTTGCCTCCCACCAGGGCGACCTGACTGCGGTCGATCTCCTGGAGAGCGGACACATACCGCTCGCTCATCGTGTTCCCCCCGAGACAGTCGTGTTCCGTTGCGTTGACACACGCACGTCGGCGCCCTCATTTCCGCAGGTGGTGGGCTCGGCCGAAGATTCTGCGCCGTACCCCGGGCCTTGCCGCAAGCCCCCCTGTGCGCTATAACTTGAGACAGGCAAGGAGATCGCTCTCCTTGCCTTCGTCGTTTTCTGCCGGGGTTTCTGCGGCGCTCACGCCGTGCGGAGGTCCCTGACCCGGCGCAGTTTGCCGAGGGAGCGCTCCAGGGTGTCGGGATCGACGATCGTGACGGCCACGGTGACACCCACGCCGTCCTTGACGCCCTGAGCGATCGAACGCGCGGCGGCCTCACGCCGGCCGTCGGGCGTGCCGGGGCGGGCCTCGACCCGTACCGTCATGTGGTCCATGCGGTCACGCCGGGACAGTTCGATCTGGAAGTGCGGGGCGACCCCGGGGGTGCGCAGCACGATCTCCTCGATCTGGCTCGGGAAGACGTTCACCCCACGCAGGATGATCATGTCGTCGCAGCGGCCGGTGATCTTCTCGATACGGCGGAACGCGGGCCGTGCGGTGCCGGGCAGCAGCCGGGTCAGGTCACGGGTGCGGTAACGGATGATCGGCAGCGCCTCCTTGGTGAGCGAGGTGAAGACCAGCTCGCCCTCCTCGCCCTCGGGCAGGCTCTCGCCGGTGATCGGGTCGACGACCTCGGGGTAGAAGTGGTCCTCCCACACGTGCAGTCCGTCCTTGGTCTCCACGCACTCCTGGGCGACACCGGGACCGATCACCTCGGACAGGCCGTATATGTCGACGGCGTGGATGTCCATGCGCTCCTCGATCTCGCGGCGCATCTCCTCCGTCCACGGCTCGGCACCGAAGACTCCCACCTTCAGGGAGCTGGTGCGCGGGTCGACGCCCTGCCGCTCGAACTCGTCGAGCAGGGTGAGCATGTAGGACGGCGTGACCATGATGATCTCGGGCCGGAAGTCCTGGATGATCTGCACCTGGCGCGCGGTCATCCCGCCCGACGCGGGAATCACCGTGCACCCCGCCCGCTCGGCGCCGTAGTGGGCGCCGAGGCCGCCGGTGAACAGGCCGTAGCCGTAGGAGATGTGCACCTTGTGGCCGGGACGGCCGCCGGCGGCGCGGTTCGAACGGGCCACCATGTCCGCCCACATGGACAGGTCGTTCTCGGTGTAACCGACCACGGTGGGGCGGCCGGTGGTGCCGCTGGAGGCGTGGACGCGGCGGACCTGGTCCATGGGGACGGCGAACATGCCGAACGGATAGGTGTCGCGCAGATCGGCCTTGGTGGTGAACGGGAAGCGGGCCAGGTCCTCCAGGGTCCGGCAGTCCTCGGGGGTGACGCCGGCCTCGTCGAGCTTCTTGCGGTACAGCTCGACGTGGTCGTAGGCGTGCCGCAGGGTCGTGCGCAGCCGGCTCAGCTGAAGGGCGCGCAGCTCCTCGCGGGACAGGCGCTCTCCGTCGTCGAGCAGGCCGTCGGGAAGCGGCTCCCCGCGGCGGGCGGGGGCCGTCGCCGGGGTCTCGCGCTCGCTGGTCATGGCTGCGACTCCTTGCTCCTCGTACCGATGCTGCGGCTGCGCCCGCGGAACTCCGCGACCACCTCGTCGCCGCGCAGCACGCTCACGTCGTATATGCCGCTCCGGCCGTAGCGGGTGCGTTGCACGGCGGTGGCCGTCAGGACGTCGCCCTCGTGGGCGGAGGTGACGAAGTCGATGTCGGCCCCGGCCGCGACGGTCACCGGCCCGTGGCTGTTGCAGGCGCACGCGAAGGCGCTGTCGGCCAGCAGGAAGAGCAGGCCGCCGTGGGCGATGCCGTGCCCGTTCACCATGGCCGCCGTCACGGTCATCCGGAGCACGGCGGTCCCCGGGCCGTGCTCCAGGAGCTCGATGCCCAGGGCCCGGGACGCCTGGTCCCCGGCGAACATCGACGCGACGGGGTCCGACGTCGCGTCAGCGGCTCGTGTCACCGTGTGCACCACCTTGTGGCCCGACCGAACATTCGGTTAGCGTGCGGCACGGCCAAGTAATCCAGTCGGACCCCTGCCTGTCAAGAGGTGGACCCCATGCCGCACGAGGCACGGTTTTCCGCGTGGTTCCCCCGCGCGGGCGAGGCGTTCGCCCGGGTGGGGGTGCCGACGAGCTCGCGGTCCCGCTGGACCGGAAGGCGCCCCGCCGCAGCCGTAGAGGAGTCCGCCCATGCCTGACGAGGTCTATCTGATCGACGGCGCCCGCACCCCGCAGGGCCGCTACGGCGGCGCCCTGGCCGGCATCCGTCCCGACGACCTGGCCGCCCTCGTCGTGGGAGAGGCGCTGCGGCGCTCCGGGGCTCCCGCCGAGGCCCTGGACGAGGTGATCCTGGGCGCCGCCAACCAGGCCGGGGAGGACAACCGGGACGTGGCCCGCATGGCCGTGCTGCTGGCCGGACTCCCGCACACCGTGCCCGGTCACACCGTCAACCGGCTCTGCGCCTCGGGCCTGACGGCGGTCGCCTCCGCCGCCCAGGCGATCCGCGCCGGTGAGGCGGACCTGGTCGTGGCCGGAGGAGTGGAGTCGATGACCAGGGCCCCCTGGGTGATGGCGAAGCCCGGCACGCCCTGGGCCAAGCCGGGGGAGGTGCACGACACCTCGCTGGGCTGGCGCTTCACCAACCCGCGCTTCACCGCCGCCGACCGCGCCGTGCCCGCGGACGCCGGGCCCGAGGCGGTGAAGATGACCCTGTCGATGGGGGAGACCGCCGAGGAGGTCGCCGCGCTCGACGGCATCAGCCGCGCCGACTCCGACGCCTTCGCCCTGCGCAGCCACCAACGGGCCCTCACGGCCCAGGCGGCGGGGCACTTCGACCGGGAGCTCGTGCCGGTCCCCGTGAAGGACGGCGAGGTCACCCGGGACGAGGGGCCGCGCCCCGGCACCACGCTGGAGAAGCTGGGCACACTGCGCACCGTCTTCCGTGAGGGCGGCATCGTGACCGCCGGCTCCTCCTCCCCGCTGTCCGACGGGGCGGCGGCGCTGGTGGTGGCGAGCGCGGCGGCCGTGGAGCGGTACGGGCTCACCCCGCGCGCCCGGGTCGTCACCTCCGCCTCGGCCGGTGTGCAGCCGAACCTCATGGGCCTCGGGCCGGTCCCCGCCACCGAGAAGGTCCTCGCCCGGGCCGGATGGCAGGCCGCGGACCTGGGTGCGATCGAGCTGAACGAGGCGTTCGCCGCACAGGCACTCGCCGTCGTGCGCCGCCTCAAGCTCGACGAGGACAAGGTCAACGCCGACGGCGGGGCCATCGCGCTGGGCCATCCCCTGGGCTGCTCGGGCGCCCGCATCCTGCTCACCCTGCTGGGCCGGCTGGAACGGGAGGACGCCCGCCGAGGTCTCGCCACCCTGTGCGTCGGCGTCGGCCAGGGCGTCGCGATGCTGGTGGAGCG
Organism: Streptomyces sp. NPDC057253; assembly: GCF_042669125.1. Lineage (NCBI taxonomy): Bacteria > Bacillati > Actinomycetota > Actinomycetes > Kitasatosporales > Streptomycetaceae > Streptomyces > Streptomyces sp. NPDC057253. The sequence continues at coordinate 165,122 of NZ_JBHUXV010000004.1, forward strand.
AGTCTGAGCGGGCCGTGTCGCCGAGCGTCCGCGCTGGTGGGCGGCCTTGTGCGAAGGTCGCCGGAGGCACTGGTAGCCCAGCGGAAAGCATCGTACAATTGGCCGAACGAACGGTCGGTTGGGGAGAGTCCATGACAGACGCACAGTCCGGTCCCGCGGGGCCCGCCGAACCGGAGCTCCAGAGGCACTTCGACGCGACGATCGCCCGCGACCAGCGCGTCGAACCGCGCGACTGGATGCCCGACGGCTACCGCAGCACGCTGATCCGGCAGATCGCGCAGCACGCGCACTCGGAGATCATCGGCATGCAGCCCGAGGGCGAGTGGATCACCCGCGCGCCCTCGCTGCGCCGCAAGGCGATCCTGTTCGCGAAGGTCCAGGACGAGGCCGGTCACGGCCTGTACCTCTACTCGGCCGCCGAGACCCTCGGCGCCGACCGCGCGGACCTCACCGAGCGGCTGATCGAGGGCCGGCAGAAGTACTCGTCGATCTTCAACTACCCGACCCCGACCTTCGCCGACGTCGGAGTGATCGGCTGGTTCGTCGACGGCGCGGCCATCTGCAACCAGGTGCCGCTGTGCCGCAGTTCCTACGGCCCCTACGCGCGCGCGATGGTGCGGATCTGCAAGGAGGAGTCCTTCCACCAGCGGCAGGGCTACGAACTGCTGATGACCATGATGCGCGGCACCGACGCCCAGCGGGAGATGGTCCAGGACGCGGTGAACCGCTGGTGGTGGCCGTCCCTCATGATGTTCGGCCCGCCGGACGACAACTCCCCCAACTCGGCGGCCTCCATGGCGTGGAAGATCAAGCGGCACAGCAACGACGAACTGCGGCAGCGCTTCGTCGACATGACCGTGCCGCAGGCCGAGAAGCTCGGCGTGACCCTGCCCGACCCGGAGCTGCGGTGGAACGAGGAGCGCGGCCGGCACGACTTCGGCACCCCCGACTGGGACGAGCTGATGCGGGTCATCAAGGGCGGCGGACCGTGCAACGCGCAGCGCGTCGAGCGGCGCCGCAGCGCCCACGAGGACGGCGCCTGGGTTCGGCAGGCGGCCGCGGCACACGCGGCGAAACAGAAGGCACGCGCGGGCGGGCAGCAGGTGCTCGCGACCGGGCGGCAGGCGGGCGCGCACCAGGGAGCGACGGTATGAGCGACGAGCAGGAGACCAGGGCGAGCTGGCCGCTGTACGAGATCTTCGTGCGCGGCAAGCGCGGGCTGAACCACGTCCATGTGGGCTCGCTGCACGCGGCCGACGACCGCATGGCCCTCACCCACGCCCGCGACCTGTACACGCGGCGCAACGAGGGAGTGAGCATCTGGGCCGTGCGCTCGGAACACATCGCGGCCTCCACCCGCGACGAGAAGGACCCCTTCTTCGAGCCCAGCGCCGACAAGGTCTACCGCCACCCCACCTTCTACGACATCCCCGACGACGTCCCGCACATCTAGTCCCGCATCGAGGAACAGGCATGAGTGACGACCACGTCTACATGACCCTCGCCGAGGGACACGACGACAGCGACGCCCGCTGGGCCTTCGGCACCGGCTTCGAGGACCCCCTGCACGGCGTGGACACCACCGTCCCGGCCGGCGTCGACCGGGACGACCTCGCCACGCGCTGCCTCGCGCTCGGCGACGACGCCCTCGTCTCGGCGCAGCGGCTCGGCGAGTGGACCACCCGGGCACCCGAGCTGGAGGAGGAGGTGGCCCTCGCCAACATCGGCCTCGACCTCCTCGGCCAGGCCCGCCTGCTGTACGCCCGCTGCGGCCAGGCCGACGGCACCGGCCGGGGCGAGGACGCCTACGCCTACTTCCGCGACGCGGACGACTTCCGCAACGTACGCCTGGCCGAACTGCCCAACGGGGACTTCGCGTTCAGCGTCGTACGGCTGCTGGTGCTGTCCAGCTGGCGCCTCGCGCACTTCGAGCGGCTGACCCGGGATCCCGACCCGGTGCTCTCCGCCGTCGCCGCCAAGGGCGTGAAGGAGCTGGCCTACCACCGGCAGTGGGCCGCCGAATGGGCCGTACGGCTCGGTGACGGCACCGAGGAGTCGCACCGCCGTACCCAGGCCGCTCTCGGTCAAGTCGCCCCCTACCTGGGCGAGTTGTTCTCGGCGTACGACGTGCGGGACGAGGTGGTCGCCGTCCTCGGCCAGGTGGCGGAGGCCTCCGGACTGAGCATGCCCGCCTGGCAGCCCCTGCCCGGGCGGGGCCGCGACGGGCGCCACACCGAGCATCTCGCGCCGCTGCTGGCCGAGTTGCAGTCCGTGGCCCGGGCCCACCCGGGGGCGACATGGTGACCGCCTCGACCGCCTCGACCGCCTTGACCGACGCGGGGCGCGCCAGGCAGATCGCCTCGACGGTCCCGGACCCCGAACTGCCCATGCTCACCCTGGCCGACCTCGGAGTGCTGCGCGAGGTCGAGGTCGGGGCGGACGGGACGGTCGTCGCGACCCTCACCCCGACCTACTCCGGCTGCCCGGCGATGGCCGAGATGCGCGCCGCGATGGCCGCCCGGCTGACGGACGCCGGCCACGCGCGCGTGGAGATCCGCACCCGGCTCGACCCGCCCTGGACCACCGACTGGATCACCCCCGACGGGCGCCGCAAGCTCGCCGAGCACGGCATCGCCCCACCCGGCCCCGCGCCCCGGCCCGCACCCGGCCCGGTGCCGCTGGTGCTCTCCCCGACCCGGCACGAGGTGGCCTGCCCGCGCTGCGGCTCGGCGGACACCGAGGAGACCTCCCGGTTCGGCGCCACCTCCTGCAAGGCACTGTGGCGCTGCCGCGCCTGCCGCGAGCCGTTCGAGTACGTCAAGGAGATCTGATGGAGGACCTGTTGAGCCCCGCCCCGGTCCGGGCTCCGCGCCGCCGGCCCGCGTTCCACGCGCTGCGGGTGGCCGAGGTGCGGCGGCTCTGCGAGGACGCGGCCACCGTCGCCTTCGAGATCCCCGACGAACTGTCCGAGGAGTTCGCCTTCGCCCCCGGGCAGTCGCTCACCCTGCGCCGCCAGGTCGACGGACGGGACGAGCGACGGTCGTACTCCATCTGCGCCCCGGCCGGCACCCCGCCCCGCATCGGCGTGCGGGAGGTGCCCGGCGGCCTGTTCTCCTCCTGGCTGGTGCGCGAGCTCGCCCCCGGGGAAGTCGTCGAGGTGATGGCACCGACCGGCGCCTTCACCCCCGACCTCGCGACCCCCGGCCACCACGTCCTGATCGCGGCCGGCTCCGGCATCACCCCCATGCTGTCCATCGCCGAATCGGTGCTCGCCGCCGACGACCGCTCCCAGGTCACCCTCTTCTACGGCAACCGCCGCACCGACTCGGTGATGTTCGCCGACGAACTCGCCGACCTGAAGGACCTCCACCCCACCCGCTTCCAGCTCGCCCACGTCCTCTCCCGCGAGCCCCGCGAGGCCGAGGTGCTCTCCGGCCGGCTGGACGCCGAGCGGCTCGCCGCGCTCCTCGACGCGCTGGTGGACGTCGGCTCGGCCGACCACTGGTGGCTGTGCGGCCCGCACGGCATGGTCCGCGACGCCCTGCGCGTGCTCTCCGACCTCGAGGTCCCCGCCGACCGGATCCACCAGGAGCTCTTCTACGCCGACGACGAGCCGGTGCGCGAGGTGCGCCACGAGGACGCCGCCGCGGAGGGGCCCGTCAGCCAGGTCACCATCACCCTCGACGGCCGCTCCACCACCGGCGCCCTCTCCCGCGCCCGCACCATCCTGGACGGCGCCCAGAAGACCCGCCCCGACCTGCCCTTCGCCTGCAAGGGCGGAGTCTGCGGCACCTGCCGCGCCCTGGTCACCGAGGGCGAGGCGGAGATGCGCCGCAACTACGCCCTGGAACCGGCCGAGGTCGACGCCGGCTATGTCCTGACCTGCCAGTCGTTCCCGGCGTCCGAGACGCTGACGGTGGATTACGACAGCTGAGGGGGGCATGGGCGCGGCCGGCGGAGGTTGCGGCGCCCGGCGCCGGGGGCCTGGGGGTTCACTGCTGGGTGGCGTAGGCCGAGGCATCGCGGTTACCCGGTGCGCATGGCGAGGTTGCATCTTCCAGGACACAAGGCGCAGCACGGCGAGGACGAAGTCGAGGCCCGCGAGGCTCCGGCGCCCGAGGAGGCCGGGCCGGGGCCCGAGGTGGAGCGCGAGGCGCCGGACACACCGACGCGGCTGCCGAAGCACGCGTGGGGCGGAGTGTTCAAAGGAGCCGTGCGCGAGTTCAAGGACGACGAACTGACCGACCGCGCGGCCGCCCTCACTTACTACGGCGTGCTGTCCCTGTTCCCGGCCCTGCTGGTCCTGGTGTCCCTGCTGGGACTGACCGGCAAGTCGGCCACCGACAAGGTGCTCGACAACCTCAAGCAGCTCACCCCGGGCTCGGCCCGCGACATCATCACCCGAGCCGTCGAACAGCTCCAGGGCAACGCCGGCACCGGCTCCATCATGGCGATCGTGGGCCTGGTGCTGGCGATCTGGTCCGCCTCCGGCTACATCGCGGCGTTCATCCGCTCCGCGAACAGGGTGTACGACATGCCCGAGGGACGCCCGGTCTGGAAGATCCTGCCCCTGCGGGTCGCGCTCACCGTCGTGCTGATGGTCCTCGCTGTCGTCAGCGCCCTGATCGTGGTCTTCACCGGCGGCATCGCCCGCCAGGCCGGCACCGCCCTCGGCATCGGGGACACGGCACTGACGGTGTGGTCGATCGCCAAGTGGCCGGTCCTCGTCGTCCTGGTCACCCTCATGATCGCCATCCTGTACTGGGCCGCTCCCAACGCCAAGGTCAAGGGCTTCCGGTGGATCACCCCGGGCAGCCTCCTGGCCCTGCTCATCTGGATGATCGCCTCGGCGGGCTTCGCGTTCTACGTGGCGAACTTCGCCTCGTACAACAAGACCTACGGCACCATGGCCGGCGTCATCGTCTTCCTGGTGTGGCTGTGGATCAGCAACCTGGCCATCCTGCTCGGGCTGGAGTTCGACGCCGAGAGCGTCCGGCAGCGGGCGATCGTCGGCGGTCTGCCGCCGGACAAGGAGCCGTACACGGAACCGCGCGACACACGCGCGTGGAGCGAGGAGGACGTGCGACGGCTGGAGGAGTCCTGAGCCAGCTGGGCCGTTGAGGGGCAGCGAGCGACGGGTGGTGCTGGTCGCGCGGTGAGGGCCGCCGACCGGCACCACCTGCGGGCGGGCCGCGGGCGGTGAGGGCCACCGACCCGCGGCTGTGCCTCAGGCCGCCGGGGTCTCAGCGGTGGCGATGAGGACCGCGCGGCCGAGGGTGTGGCCGGCCAGTGCCAGAAGCCGTAGCCGGTCGGCGCGTCCGGGTCGTAGACCGTCACGGCGTCGCTCTTGGTGCTCTCGAAGCCCCCGCTCCACACGCGAGAACGCCTGACGCTCCGCACCCCCCGTTGGTCCGTCAGGCGCCCGGTCGGGCGCGCACGAAGAGGCAGAAGGGGTGGCCCACCGGATCGAGCAGCACGCGTACGTCGTCCTGGGGCTGGAAGTCCGCCAAGGTCGCGCCGAGGGCAAGGGCGTGGTCGACGGCCGACGGCAGGTCGTCCACCTCGATGTCCAGATGCATCATCATCTGCTGCCCGGCACCGGTGGCGGGCCACTGCGGACGGGTGAACATCGGCTCCGTCTGGAACGACAACCCGGCACCGCCGCCCGGCGGTTCGATCTCGACCCAGCCCGGTTCCTCCTTCCGGACCGGCCACCCCAGCAGTCCCCGGTAGAACCGGGCGAGCTCATGGGCGTCCGGCGCGTCGAGGGTGGTCGCGGCCAGAGTGAAACGCGGCGAGGGCTCCATGAAGTGCGGATGCCCGGTCGGTCCGCGAACCTGTCACCCGCGCGCTGGACACCGCCACCGGCTCCGTGCGTCAAGCACGAACTGAACCCCGTCGGCCGGCCCCTGGGTTCGGCTCAGCCGCCCGTCTCGCCCTGGGCGATCTCGATGTCCTCGTGGACGCGGACCGCCCCGGTGGCCGCGGTGGCGCAGGAGAGGGCGGCGCACGCGGCCAGCAGCGCGGCGATCCACGGCACGGCGCGGCGCGTGGGCCGCGCGGGAGCCATGAGAGCGGCGACACGCTGGGGCACCGGACCCGTGGTCGCGGCAGGTGTGACCGTCGGCCGCGGGACTTGCCGGCCGCTCGTGGCCAGTGCCGCGCGGGCGATCGCGCGCGCGGTGAGGCGCCGGTCGCCCACGGAACCGGCCGCGGCCTCGTCGGCGGCCCGTTCCACGGCGAGCCGGATGGCTTCCCGTACCGGGCGCAGGGCCGGATGGCAGTGGGCGGTGAGCTCGGCCACGGCCAGGAAGTAGTGGTGGCCACCGGCGTTGTGAGCGCGCTCGTGGGCGAAGAGCGCCTCGCGCTCACCGGCGTCGAGGCTGCGCAGCATGGCGGTGGTGACGACGATGCGGTGCGGGCGTCCGGGCAGGGCGTAGGCGTCGGGACGCGGGGAGTCGATGACACACAGGTCGCCCGCGGCGGGCTGCCGGCCTGCTGCGGCCCGGGCGGTGCGCAGGCCCGCGGCCTGACGTACGAGGGACAGACCCAGGGCGAGGACGGCCAGGGTCAGCAGGCCGGCCGCGAGCGCTGCGAGCGGCAGCACCACCTGCTCCGAGGGGGTGTGCAGGGGGTGGACCAGCTCGCCCAGCGCGGCGAAGGCCGGGATCCTGAGCAGACCGGTCAGGGCGAGGGTGCCCAGCGCCGCGACGCTGCCGCCCGCGAGGAGGACGGCCGAGACGGTGAGGGCCCACAGGGCGGCGACGGGAGAACAGCGGGCGGGGACCCGGCGGGCCAGTGCGGGGGCGGCCCAGGGCAGGAGCAGGGAGACCACCAGCAGCGTGATCATCGGGGTCCGTCCTCCAGCAGCTGACGCAGGACCTGTTCGTCATCGGGGCTGAGCCGGTCGACGAAACGGGCCAGCACGGTCGCCCGATCGCTGTCGCGGTCGAGTTCGCCGTGCATGCGCAGGGCGGTCAGGCCGTGCGGGTCCTCCACGGGGCGATAGGCGAAGCCGCGCCCCTGGCGCTCCCGTGCGAGGGTCCCCTTCTCGTGCAGCCGGGACAGGATCGTCGTCACCGTGGTGCGGGCCAGGTCGGAGGCGAGCTCCGCCTGGACCTGGGCCGGGGTGAGCGGTGTGTCCGCTGCCCACAGGGCGGCCAGGACGGCAGCCTCCAGCTCACCCGCCGGCCGCCGTTCGTCCCTCGCCTCGCTCATGGGAACATTCCTCACTCCACGATCGTCTACAGTGTCGTAGACCGTCTACATAATTGTAGTCGGTCGTGGACCGTCGTGCCGGGGGGTCCCGTCCGCCTGGTCGCAGCGAAGGGAAGCACCGGATGACCGCCACCGTAGCCGGGCCACCGCACCTCACGGCGGCCCCCATGGGAAAGCTCCTCGCCCTCGGCGGGGCGTCGATCGACGGCTCGGCCTACCGCCATGTCGTCGCGCTGGCCCAGCGTGTCCCCGGCTGGCTGGACACCGTGGTGTCGGCGTGGTCGGCGTACGGGCTCCTGGTCTTCGCCCTGTTCATGGTCGCGGGGTGGTGGCGCGCCAGACGCGTGGACGCCACGGCGGCGGTGACCGCGCTGGCCGTGCCCGCGACCGTCGCCGCGGCCTACGGCGTCGACGCCGTGCTGAAGCTCCTCGTGCACGAGCAGCGACCCTGCCGGACCCTCACGGTGACGACACTGGAGGCCTGTCCGGCGCCCGGCGACTGGTCGTTCCCCAGCAATCACGCGGCCATCGCCGCCGCCTCGGCCGTCGCGCTGCTGTTCGTCTCCCGCCGACTGGGCGCGTGGGCGGTGGCCGCCGCGCTCGCGATGGCCGCTTCCCGGGTGTGGGTCGGCGTGCACTACCCGCACGACGTACTGGCCGGCCTGGCCGTGGGCGCCGCGGTGGCCTTCGGCCTGATGACGCTCATACGACGGCGGGCAGGGACCGTCGCCCATCTCCTCACCGGCACGCCGCTGAGCCCGTTGCTCGCGCTCTCATGAAGCGCGGTGACGTCACCGAACTGGCCGGCAGTGTCGGCGTCGGCGCCTGGACGGCGTTCGCGGTCCTGGCCGCCAACGCCGTCGGGGGTGACGGCGGCCCGCTCTGGTTCGACCAGCCCCTGTTCACCTGGTCTCTGCACCACCGCACGGGCCTGCCGGCGGCCCTGGCGCGTGGCGTGACCGCCACCGGCACCGGCGCCCTTCCGTATGTGCTCGTCACGCTCGCCGGTGTCGTGGCCGGACGGACCGCGCGGCAGCGCCTGGCGGCCGCGGCGCTCGGCCTCGCCTGCCTCGCCGGCGGACAGGCCCTGCGCTACGGCGTGATGGAGGCCCTGCACCGGGCCCGACCCCCGCGCGCCGACTGGGCCACGGCCGCGAGCGGCTGGTCCTTCCCTTCGGGGCACGCCACCACGGCGGCCCTGACGGCGGGACTGCTCGTCGTCGCGCTCACCCTGCGCGCCCCGCGCGGCGGCACCGCCCTGCGCGTCGCGGTGGGCTGCTGGGGAGCGCTGGTCGGGCTGACCCGCGGCTACCTCACCGTGCACTGGTTCAGCGACGTGATCGGCGGCTGGCTGTTCGCCGCGGGCTGGCTCGGGCTGTGCCTGTGCGCGGCGGCCCACTATCTGCCCGCCGCGTTCCTCGCCCCCCGATCTCCGGAGGGGCACGCGCCCCGAGATCCTGGTCGTGGAGGACGATCAGACCCTGGGTGACGTCCTGCGCCGCGCCCTGTGCGACGGGGACTTCGCTCCCTCGATCAACGGCCTGGAGAAGAACCTGGCGCTCCACCTCTCCGGGTACATCCTGCACAGCATTCACTGGCACAACATGACCGGCGACGGCGGTGGTGAGCCCCTGGAGGCCGACGGCGTCGGGGAGTTGGCGGACGCGATCGCCGAGTTCTTCGGCTCCTACGCCGGTTTCAAGGCCCAGCTGACCAAGGCCGCGGCCACCACGCAGGGTTCGGGCTGGGGCGTCCTGGCCTACGAGCCGCTCAGCTGCCGCCTCCTCGTCGCGCGGGTCTACGACCACCAGGGCAACGTCGGCCAGGGCTCCGCCCCCATCCGGGTCTGCGACGCCTGGGAGCACGCCTTCTACCTGCAGTACAGGAACCAGAAGGTCGACTTCAGCCTGCTGCTCGCCCCGTGAGCGTCTCGGGCACTTCTTGAGAACGTCCTGCCTCGTGATCGTCTTCTCAACCCTCACCGGCAGGCGGGAGGACGGAGGGCTCCCGCAGGTCCCATGCCTGGGGGAGGAGGGCGTCGGGGAGCGGGCGTATCGCAGCGAGGGAGGAGCGCCCCTTGGTTCGACGGCGCAGGCCGCTGTGGGCCCCCGTAGGTGTGCCACCGGCCGCTACGGGCAGGAGGGGGAGGATGTGCTGTTGAGTAGGGTGAACGTGAGGCGAGGGGAGGTTGTGGTGCGAGCGACGCGCACGCTGGCGGCACTCGACGAGGTCGGCTCCGGTGACCACGTCCTGCAACTGCTGGATCCCGCGGACGACGTGTGGGACCGCAGCCGGGCCTTCCTCTCGGACGGTGAGCTCTTCGGCGACAAGGTACTGATCGTCGGACCGGTCTCCCGGACGACCGCGGCCTTCGCCCCCGTGGTGCTCGACCCCGCCCGGCTGAACGGTTCCCTGATCTCCGCGGTGCGACGCGAGGCGGCGAGCGCGGAGCGTGAGGGGTACCGCTCGCTGCGCGTGCTGCATCACGTGACCTGCGACAGGTCCGCGGTCGACGCCGAGCAGCTGCTGCGCAGCGAGCTGGACCTGGAGGAGTTCGCCGCGGACAGCGGTGCTCTGGTGGTCTGCGCCTATCAGCGCGGTGAGGAGAACACGCCGGCACCCGGACAGGCGACGTGCGTACATCCCCAGCACCTGGGCGGCCGTCCGACGTCACCCGCCTTCCAGGTGTACCGGACCGGCAAGGACGGCTGGACCGTGACCGGGGTCGTCGACGCGGACAGCGCCCCCGCTTTCGGCGCCGTCCTTCGCACGCTGCTGTGCGAAGTGATCACGGTGCGCCTTCTCTGCCACGGCCTGGACTTCCTCGACGCTGCCGGAATGAGCTCCCTCGCCGACGCGGCCCGTTGCCTGCCGGACCGCAAGGTGGTGCTGGAGGGGACGAACGAGACCGTACGCCTGGCCTGGGAGCTGACCGGCTTCGCAGATCCTTCGATTCCGGTGGTGATGACGCCGTGACCTCCTCCCCTCCCCGTGCCGACTCCTCGCCCCCGGGCGAGGGCTATCGGCACGAGCTGTACCCGTACCGGTCCGGGGAGGAGTTCCTTGAGGGCACCGTGGGCTTCATCAGGGAGGCGCTGGACGGTGGGGAGGCCGTCGTGGTGGCCGTCCCCGAGAACAAGGTCTCCCTGCTGCGCGCGGAGGTCCCCGACGACCGTGCGGTGCAGTTCGTCGACACCAGTCCTCTGGCACACCATCCGGGTCGTCTCATCGGAGCCTGGCGGGAATGGATCAAGGAGTACACGGCGCAGGGCCGACCTGTGCGCGGGATCGGTGAATCGCCCTGGGCGGAGGCCCGCTCGCGCTCCGAGGTGGAGGAGCTGCGCTATCACGAGTGGCTGCTGAACAGGGCCTTCGCCGACGGCCCGGCCTGGTGGCTGTTGTGCCCGTACGACCTCGCCGGTGAGCAGGCGGCCATCGAGCAGATGGCCCGCTGCCACCCCGAGATCCGCGCGGACGGCCGTACGACACTCTCCGCCGACTTCGACCGGCAGGCGCCGTTCGACTTCGTCCCGCTGACGCACCCCTGCGATCCCTACGACGAGTTCACCTATTCGAGCGGTGATCTCCCCGCGCTGCGGGACAAGATCTCCGCCTGCGCCGAACTGCTCGGTCTGACCGGTCACCGGCTGCGTGAGCTCCACCTGGCCGCCACCGAAGTGGCCGCGAACAGCATCCGTCACGGAGGCGGCCAGGGCGTCCTGCGCACCTGGGCCGAGAACCGCCGTCTGGTGTGCGAGTTCCGGGACGCCGGCTACATCAGCGACCCCCTCGCGGGCCGGGCCAGGCCGGACCACACGCAGATGGGCGGACGGGGACTGTGGCTCGTACACCAACTGTGCGACCTCGTGGAAATCCGCTCCACCCCCAGGACCGGGACCACGATCCGCCTGCACACCGAACTCCCGGCCGACCCCGGTGCGGCGAACGGGCGTTCTGAGGTCTAGACGGTCCGTCGCCCGGCGGGGGAGGCGGGGTCCGGCTGGGGCTCGGTGTTGCGGCTGGTGAGGCCGTCGAGCGAGATGCGCAGGAGGCGGCGCCACAGGCGCTGAGCTTGCCTTCAGTGATCAGCCAATCGCCGTCGATGTCATGGATGACGACGAGCGCCGGCAGGCGGCCTGACGTATCACCGGGTGGGAGGTGTTGTGCATGGCTGGTGTGCCTACAGGGCCATCTCGTAGGCGCCGGACAGCCCCTCGACCCGCTGCCACACCCGGTCGGTGCGTTCCGGGTCGACGACCGGGCGGCGGACCGCGTCCAGCGCCCACTCCTGCTGCTGCGGGGTCGCTGAGTCCTTGCCGTGCAGTTCTACGGCGTGGGCGGAGAAGTCCCTGACCAGGACGGCGAAGAGTTCGTCGAGGACGTCTTCGTCGAGGGCGGTGAGACGGGCCTGTTCCAGGACGAGCTGGGCGTGGACGACGAGAGCGAAGAGCTGGCCGACGGCGAGGAGGAGGTCGAGGTCGCGGCTCTGTTCGGCGTCGGGGGCCGCGGTGGCGACGAACTCGCAGAGAGCGTCGGCCTGTTCGCGCAACCGGGCCACGTTGGGCAGGTGCGCGTACGCATCGAAGGCGGGCCGCCAGTCGTGGAAGCGCACCGAGCCGAGCCCACGGGCCGGTCCCTGCCGGAACAGGAAGGAGTCGTCGGCGGCGTCGAGGCGGGTCGGCACGTCGGGGTAGGAGGCCGGGTCCAGGAGGTGGCTGCGCATGAACTTCAGGATCAGCGCCAGGTTGACGTGGACGGTGCCCTCCAGCTTCGGCAGACCGCGGATCTCCACGGCCGCCTGGGCGAAGTAGTTGTCCTTCTCGAAGCCCTTGGCGGCGATGACGTCCCACATCAGGTCGATGACCTTCTCCCCCTCCGTGGTCACCTTCATCTTCGTCATCGGGTTGAAGAGCAGGTAGCGGCGGTCTTCGGGGCCGGCGGCGCGGAAGTAGTCCACCGCGCGGTCGCTGAACAGCTTCATCCCCACGAGCCTGACGTAGGCGTCGGTCAACTCCCGCCGCACATGCGGGAACGCGGTGACGGGACGGCCGTACAGGACACGGTTGTGGGCGTGGGTGACCGCCTCGTACATGGCGTGTTCGCAGATGCCGATCGAGGCGGTGCACAGGTTGAACTTGCCGACGTTGACCGTGTTGAGAGCGGCGTCGAAGGCGGCGCGGCCGGTGTGCAGGACGTCCTCGGCGCGGACCGGGTAGTCCTCCAGACGGAACTCGCTGACGAACTTGGACGAGTCGACGACGTTCTTGACCAGGTGGTAGGCCGGGTGACGGCTGTCGGCGGCGAAGAACACATAGCCGTCGGGGCCCTCGACGTCGGTGCGGCGGCCGAAGACGGAGACGAGACCGGCGGCATTGCCGTTGCCTATGTAGTACTTGGAGCCGGTGGCGCGGAAGCCGCCGTCGCCGTCGGGCTCCAGCAGCATGTCGGTGGAGTAGATGTCGGCCCCGTGTGTCTTCTCGGACAGGCCGAAGGCGAACACCTCGCCCTGGGCGAGGAGTTGGGCGGCGCGGTCGCGGGCTGCGGCGTTGTCGCTCTGCCAGACCGGGCCGAGGCCGAGGATGGTGACCTGCCAGGCGTACCAGTAGTCCAGGCCGTAGAAGCCGAGGATCTCGTTGAGCGCGGCGATCCGGGCGGTGTCCCACCGCTTGTCCGCCTCGCCGTCCCCGGCGGCTGCGGACGGCGTCAGGAAGGTGGCGAAGAGGTTCTCCTTCGCGGCGAAGCCGAGGAAGTCACCGAGCCACGCGCGCGTGCGGTAGTCCTCGATCAGCTGTCGCTTCCCCCGCTCCTCGAACCAGTCCACGGTGGCCCGCAGCAGGCGGCGCGTCTCGGCGTCGAAGTGCGCGGGGTCGTAGGTGCGAGGGTTGAAGAGGAGCTGGTCAGCCATGGTGAGGACTCCTTGGGTTGAGGGACTTCGGACAACTGGAAAGTCTGGCTGCGATCAGCGATCAGCGATCAGCGATCAGCGATCAGCGAGCTGCGAGGGCGTTCAGGGATCAGCCGTCGCCCGCATCGAAACGGGCCAGCGTGGCGAGCACATCGTCCAGCCAGCCGATCATCATCCGCTCGTAGGCGATACCGCCGCGCAGGACGACGTGCTGGAGTTCGATCTCCGCATCGAGCGGTGCGTCCAGCGCCGCCGCCCTCGCCACGGGGCCGGTGAAGTCGCGCTGCTCGCCCGCGAGGTAGTGCGCCAGCCGGTCGCGGTGGGCCTGCCGGTGCCGCTCCACCTCCTGGATCAGGGCGGTGGGGTCGTCGAAGGCGGCTCCGCGGATCTTCACCGCCAGGTCGTGCCGGACGCTGTCGGGCTCGATCGGATCGTGCAGCCACGAGGACAGCGCGGCCCGGCCGAGATCGGCGACGGAGTACTCCTTCTTGTCCGGCCGCCCCTGCTGCGGGACGTCGCGGGCGTCGACCCAGCCGTCGTTCTCCATGCGCTTGAGCACGCGGTAGATCTGCTGGTGGGTCGCGGTCCAGAAGTAGCCGATGGACCGCTCGAAACGCCGGGCCAGCTCATAGCCGGACCCGGGCTTCTCCAGGAGCGACACCAGGATCGCGTGTTCGAGCGCCATGCCGACGATCGTGCTATGCAACTCGTTGCATAGCAAGTCCGGGACCTGCCGATGCGACGCGGCTCACCCCGGGGTGCCCCCGCACGCGGGACGGCCGGCCGTCGCCTGAGTCGTCAGGTCGGACGGCCGGCCGGGTCCACGTGCCTTGCCGAGGGTCTTTCCGCGCTCAGCGGACCCTGATGAACACCACGTCGTAACTGCTGTTCGTGGAGCGGGACTTGACGTAGACGCCGTCGCCGCCGCCGTTGGGGTTGCCCGTGTTGCCCTCGACGGTGGTGAAGGACGAGCCGGACACGGTCCGTACGAAGCCGATGTGCTCGTGGCCGCCGGTGAAGTCGCTGCCGCCGTCCCAGTCGAAGGCCACGATGTCACCCGGCTGCGGGTTGGACGTCACGGAGAGGTGGTAGTTGCCGGCCCGCGCCTGCTTGACCCAGCCCGAGACATAGGTGTTGCGGTAGGAGGTGGCCCCGGTCTGCTTGGCCACCCAGCTCACGAAGGTCGCACACCAGGCATAGTTGCTGGTGGACAGCGAAAGGCCCACGGCCGAGCCGTAGCTGTTCGCGCGGGCGCTGCCCTCGGCCGTGCCGACCTCGGCCGCCGCCACGTCGAGGATCTTGGCGTAGCCGCCGCCGGGCGGCGGAGAGGACGGCGGGGTGACCGCGCCGTACAGGGCGGCCTTGGTGTTCGTTCCCACCTGGCCGTCGACCGAGAGGCCCTTCTCGGACTGGAAGTCCCGGACGGCGCTGCTCGTGAGCGGGCCGAAGTCGCCGTCGACGGCGAGATCGGCTCCGTGGTGGTTGAGCAGGCTCTGCAACTCGGTGACGCAGCCGCTGCGTTGGCCCTGCACGATGTTGGCGGGGCAGGAGGAGGAGTTCAGGTTGATCGGCGCGGGTGCGCCGTTGCCGCCGCCACCGCCGATGTTCGAGTACAGCGCGGCCTTGGTGTTCGGGCCGACCTCACCGTCGACGGACAGACCGCTGGCGGACTGGAACGCCTTGACGGCCGCCAGGGTCTGCGGGCCGAAGCTGCCGTCGACGTCGAGGCTGTGCCCCTTGCCGTTCAGCAGGGACTGCAGCGTGGCGACGCAGCCGCCGCTCATTCCCTCCACGATGTTCGCCGGGCAGGACGCGGACCTCAGGTCCAGGCCCGTCGACGGCGACTCGTCGGTGTCGTACAGCTCGCGCTTGGTGTTGGTGCCGACCTGGCCGTCGACCGAGAGGCCGTGGGCCGACTGGAAGCTGCGGACGGCGGCGGCGGTCCCGGAGCCGAAGTCGCCGTCGACGTCGACGACGTAACCGTGGTGGATGAGCAGCCGCTGGAGCTCGGTGACGCATCCGCCCTTGGCGCCCTGCACGAGGTTGGCGGGGCACGAGGAGGAGTTGAGGTTGATGGGAGCGGGGGCCGAGCCGCCGGTCGCGTACAGCTTGCTCTTGGTGGCGGGTCCCACTCGTCCGTCCACCGCGATCGCCGTGGCCGCCTGGTACTCACGGACCGCGTAGAGCGTGGCCGGGCCGAACTGTCCGTCCACCTGGAGACCGGCGCCGTGCGTGTTGAGGAGGTTCTGCAACTCCGTGACGCAGCCGCTCGTCTGGCCCTGCAGGATCTCGTTGGGGCAGGACGCGGACGTCAGCCTGATCGGGGCCGGTGCCGCGGACGCCGGACCGGCGCCGAGCACGATGCCGGCCGAGACCATCGCCGCGGTGGCCGCGAAGATCCCGACGCGGATCCGCCAGGGCGTGCCGGGGCGGTGCGGGTCCCGGTGGGGTGGGTTTGCGTCTTCGGCGCGAGTGGGGAACGCGAGTCTTCCCATGGCAGGTTCTCCTTCGGTTGCGGGAGGGCGAGAGACCGCTGCGGCGAGGTGTGCGGGGGCCGGGGCGTAGAGCGTGAACAGGGACGCGCGGCCCGTCCTTGCCCGGCAAGGACAGCCCCCGCCCCCTCACAATAAGAACAGCCCCCAACCCCCGCCGGAACGCCCCCCCGGGGGGGGAGGGCCGGGCGTCAGGGCCC